>JAJSZR010000038.1 GCA_030262715.1 Deltaproteobacteria bacterium | reverse complement strand
AGCTAAAATACGAGTCATGGCTGCTGTAAGCGTGGTCTTACCATGATCAATATGACCAATTGTACCTACATTAACGTGCGGCTTAGTACGCTCAAATTTTTGCTTGCTCATGATAATCCTCCACTAAATTATCAAGCGCTAGTTGCGTTAGGTCCCATATATCTTTTACTCTGTCATCAGAGCCGGTTGCGGCTCATCAACAAAATTTAATACTTGCAGTTACCATCTATAATGTGCAAATGCCTTGTTGGCCTCAGCCATACGGTGGGTATCTTCCTTCTTTTTAAAGGCCATTCCCCTTCTATTGTAAGCATCCAGTAACTCTCCAGCCAATCGCTGGGCCATGGATTTTTCTCCCCTCTTTTTAGAAAAACCCACAAGCCATCTTATGGCCAGTGCCTGCCTGCGACCCGTTCGAACCTCAACCGGTACCTGATAAGTTGCACCGCCAACCCTCCGGGAGCGTACCTCCAACACAGGTTTTATGTTCTCCATTGACTGTTCAAAGACCTTCACGGGATCCTCCTTGGAACGTCTTTCCACAATATCCATGGCATCGTAGAAAATCCTTCGAGAAAGACTCTTTTTGCCCTCGCGCATCAAACCGTTAATGAACTTAGATACCAAAGTATTTTTATACTTTGGGTCTGGTGCTATAATCCGTTTAGGGATTTCTCTTCTCCTTGGCATAGTTTTCTTATCCGTGTTTTATATCAATTTTTTTAAAAATATCCCATCTCTTGCGTTACTTCAATTTCTTTATCATGATGACGTACCTACAAGTTAAATAGGACACAGATTTTCGCAGATATACACAGATAATTATTATTCATAGATTTGAAAATCTGTGTTCATCTGTGTCCAAAAATGGAAATTCCTATACTATTCAGCTATTTGGGCCGCTTGGTTCCATACTTCGATCTTGCCTTTCGTCTATCTTGAACTCCAAGGGCATCCAATGTCCCTCTAACAATGTGATAACGAACACCGGGAAGATCTTTGACACGCCCTCCACGAATTAATACGACTGAGTGCTCCTGAAGGTTGTGGCCGATACCTGGTATATAGGACGTAACCTCCATGCCATTGGTCAGCCGCACACGGGCCACCTTTCTAAGAGCCGAGTTAGGCTTCTTCGGGGTAGTAGTATAGACACGAGTGCATACACCACGGCGCTGCGGACAGGAGTCCAAAGCAGGGGCCTTGGTCTTCTTTTTGATCTTCTCCCGTCCCTTTCGGACAAGCTGATTGATAGTCGGCATCTGCGCACTCCTCTTATAATTCTTTTAGAAAATCGTTTTTTTAAAAACAAAAGAGGCTTACCTCTCTTTTCCAACCTATGACTTAAAGGAAAGTGAGTCGCCTCAATAAAGAAAGCCCTTCTTCATACTGAGTTAGCCAAAACTTGTCAAGGCCCATTGCCATTTTAATCCCAATGGCATAAGAAAGATAATCAAGGAGTTATATCTACCATGGAAAATAGCAAACACCCTGGAAAATACTTTCTGGCTGTAGATATTGGAAACACACACACTGTAATTGGTCTTTTCCAAAATGACTGTCTCCTCAAAGACTGGCGAATTCGCACGGATAAGGAAGCCACTTCTGATGAATTGGCAGTATCTTTGGACCAATTGTGCCGGCTTGCAGAAATAGAACTAAGAGATGTTTGTGACATAGTGATATCTTGTGTTGTGCCTCCCTTAATACATAGCTGGGAGGAACTAACCCCTCATTATGTGAAAAAAAAGGTCCTTGTCGTTCAGGAAGATATACCTGTTGGAATACACATCCTCTATAAGCGCCCCTATGAAGTAGGAGCAGACCGGCTCGTAAACTCTCTAGCTGCATACTCAAGGTACAAAAATGCTGTAATTATAGTCGATTATGGAACCGCAACCACTTTCGACTGTGTATCATCAAAGGGTGAATACCTGGGAGGTTCCATAGCTCCCGGCTTGCTCCTCGCGGCAGAGGCCCTTTTTAAAGGTACATCCAGACTCCCAAGGGTAGAACTTTTTGCCAAGCCTGAAACTGCCCTGAGTCAGGACACTGCCTCGGCAATCAAGGCAGGCATCATCTATGGCTTTGCCGGCTTGACAGACGGAATCATAAGTCGTCTTTTTACAGAATTTACTCAAAAGCCCAAGGTGATAGCTACAGGAGGACTGGCACCGATAATAACCCCATACTGCTCTCTAGTAGAAACAGTATTGCCAAACCTTGTTTTAGAAGGCTTGCTATTAATTTATAAGAGATTTAAGGCTTCTGGTGGTTAGGTGATTGGTTACGTATTTTCAGCGAAATCAACTCTGAGATTTAAGCACCTGTAACAGAATATCTGTTTGCTTTGTAGCAACTCCCTTGGCAAGATCTTCGAGGGCATTGTGGCCCTTCCTGCCCTGCTCTTCCCTTTTTAAAGGTTCCTCAAATAACAGATTTACCGCATCTGCCAGATCTTTTCCGTTGTTAACCTCTTGACCTCCACCATGGGACTCAAGGATTATTCTTGCCTCTTCAAAATTGTCCGTATGAGGACCGTAAATAACAGGACAGCTCCAAGCAGCCGGCTCCAAGAGATTTTGTCCCCCTTTCGGTACCAGAGAACCCCCTACAAAGGCCACTGTAGCCAAACCATAGAGATCAAAAAGCGGACCTATTGCATCCACCACTATGACCTTTGCGGTCCGCCGCTGATTTATCTCCAGATCACTCCAGAGCTGATATGGTATGCTTTTTCTGTTTAACATGCTTACAATAGAAGAAATTCTCTTCAAATGCCTCGGTACTAAAAAGAATATCATGTCAGACCAGCGAGACTGAAGTGAATCGTATGCGTCTATTACCTCTTTCTCCTCCCCTCCTCTCAAGCTTCCCGCAACGAGGACCTTGATCGAATCTTCAATGCTGAGGCGATTGCGGAGGCCTATCTTACGATCAGGATCAGATCTGGACAGAAGACCCTCGAACTTGGCATTTCCTGTGACCAATATCCTATTCATAGGGGCCCCAAGTGCAGCCAGCCGGTTTGCGTGGATATCAGAAATGGCGCAGATTTTTGAAAAACCAGCAAGCAAGGGCCTGGTAATCGAGAGCAACCTTAAATACCTGGGAAAGGATTTGGCTGAAATGCGGCCATTTAAGAGCACGGTCTTGCCCCCAAATTGCCTTACCGCACTTATAAGGTTAGGCCAAAGTTCGGTCTCAAGGCAGGCATATACCCTGGGACGGACCTCATTTGCCATCCTGCGTACTATCTGAGGAAAATCAAGCGGATAAGGAATAACAGAGCAACGTGTCCCAAGGGAGGACATTGCCCTGGCAAAACCCGCCGGCGTAGTAACTGATATGAGAATTTTCAATCCTGGCACCCGCCGGTCAATGGCCTGTACCAAGGCCTCCGCCACGGCCACTTCCCCCACTGAAACCGCCTGAAGCCATAAATCCTGGGGACCAGTTGCGGCAACATAGTTAGGGAGATGTCCCAGGCGCCCCGACCACATACCATCGCTTCCCTCTAATCTGGACCACAACTCCAATAAAGGCCTGGATACCGCATATACGGCCCCGGTTATCTTTTCATACAATCTGATCATAAAATCACCGCCTCATGCCATTGTAAACTGGCGATAAATGACGCTGCCTTGCAACCTCGTATAAGGCTATGCTGGCAGCAGACGCAACATTTATGGAACCAACAGGGCCAAAATGAGGTATTCTTGCAAGAAAGTCACACGTCTCCTTGACTAGGCGGCGCAGTCCCGTCCCTTCTGCACCAACTACCAGAGCTAAAGGCCTATTTAAATCTAACTCCCAGAGCGGATGCTCGCCGTCCGGGCTTAACCCTGCTATCCAGAGTCCCATTTCCTTAAGTTGCCCCATGGCTGTTACTAAATTTCCTACTTGGCATACCTTTATGTGAAACAATGCACCAGAAGATGACTTTGCTACTGCTCCAGTAATCCGGCCGGTTCTCCGACCGGGGAGCAAGACTGCCTGAGCACCCAGGGCAACTGAAGAACGTACTACAGCTCCCACATTCTGTGGATCCGTTACTTGATCGCAGATTATTACTAACGGCCTCTTATCTTTCCAATACAGGGGCAGACTGGAAAAGTCAATAGACCAAACAGGTTTTACTAGGGCAGCAACTCCCTGGTGTACAGTCCCTGCGGGAACGCCTTTACTTTTCAGGTCTTCTGCACGTTCTACAAAAACCGTGTGCCGTTCTGCCAGACGCAACAGGCCGGCCTGTGCTTTTTTCTTTCCAAAGGATGGGTGGACAAAGAGCCGTTGACAGTCATCAGGACAAATCTCTAAAAATTCCCTTACTGGATGTATGCCCCAGATAATTATTGATTTACTTTTTGAGTCGGAAACCATTGAAGAATAAAAAAGAGGTAGCTAAGAAGATTCAAGAGCCTGAATAAGGCCCTGCCTTGCCAAGATCCTGGGTGTTCTGCATCTATGAGCAATCACTATGGATTTCAGGTCCTCAGCGGCCCTTGAAAGGTCGTCGTTTATCACGACGAAGTCATATTCATGCATTGCCTCCAGTTCTGATTTTGCATTGGCCATCCTGAGTTTCAACCTTGAGGAATCCTCACTCCCTCGATCCCTGAGCCTGGCTTCCAATACCGACCACGACGGAGGCAGCAAGAATATCAGAATGGCTTCCGGGAATAGCCTGCGAACCTGCCTGGCTCCCTGGACATCTATGTCCAGCAGTACATCCTCTCCCATTTCAAGCCTTGACAGCACTTCTGATTTACTTGTTCCGTAAAAATTGCCATATACCCGTGCCCATTCAAGAAATGCATCAGCAGAGACCATCTCCTCGAATCTATTCTGGGTAACAAAGTGATAGTCTATACCATCAAATTCCCCCTGCCTGGGATTACGGGTAGTATAAGAGATAGAAAAAGAAATCCCGGAAATCTGCTCAAGCAATCTACGACATAAAGTGGTTTTTCCAACCCCTGAAGGGGCGGAAATCACAAATAGTTTCCCTTGTTCCATTGAAGTCGGACGCAATCAGTATTTTGGGTCTTTCTCTTCCGATTTGGTCAAAACGTCTGCACTGAGTCTTTGGGAAACTGTCTCTGCCTGTATAGCAGAAAGTATAATATGGTTGCTGTCTGTTATAATTATGGAACGAGTTCGACGACCTTGACTTGCGTCAATAAGACGGCTATTGACCTTTGCCTCCTCTCTCAAACGCTTCATAGGAGCAGATGACGGATTGACTATGGCAACAACACGTTCAGCCACTATTGTATTACCAAAACCAATATTAAGCAGTTTACATCTACAGCTCATAATATGCTCTCCTTATCAAATGCCTATACTATATTCTGAACCTGTTCGCGCATCTTTTCCAGCTCGCCCTTGATCTCAACCACCAAATAGGAAATCAGGGAGTCAGATGACTTGGAGGCCATGGTATTGACCTCTCTGAATAGTTCCTGGAGTAAAAAATCCATTTTTCTGCCTATTGCCTCCTCTTTCGCAAAAAATTTCCTAAATTGCTCTATATGGCTGCGAAACCGGACTATCTCCTCCGTAATATCCAGCTTATCGGCAAGTACGGCCATTTCTTGAGCCAAACGTCCTTCGTCTGCAGGCAAATCTCTTAAAATTGACTGAATTCTGTCCTTGAGCGCCTGCTGGGCCTTCTTGAGGTGCTCTCCTGTCCGCTCTGATATGTCTTTAGACCATTGCTCAACCTGAGACAGCCTTGATTCCAGATCTTTCTCCAAAGCGATTCCCTCCGTGGCTGACATTGCTATAGCCTCGTCAAGCAACTCCTCTAATTGACCTTTTATCCTTTTCCACGCCTTTTCCACATCCGGTCCCTGCTCTTGAACAGTAATAACGTCTCCTAAAGAACACAAAAGCGTCGGAAGATCCAGGGTGCCATCTAAACCAAGACCATCAGCCAGAGACTTGACTGCATCCAGATAAGAACGTCCAAGCTCCAGATCAGGCTCAAAGACGGACCTTGTTGCCTTACTATCTTCGTGCTGTATGCTCAGGTCAATACGGCCGCGAATCATCCTCTCCCGCACCAATTTTTTAATGCGGTCTTCAATGGAATTCATCCACTTGGGTAACCTGATATTGACATCACAGAACCTTCCATTTACAGACCTCAGCTCCAGTGCGCAAGACCAGCTATTCCCTGTATATTCCATACGTGCAAATGTAGTCATACTGCGTAGCATTGGATCACCAATTTCTATGTTGGATTATTTGAAACGCCCTCAGCCATGGGATTGTGTAAGGCTCTTGCCTCTCTGAACCCTTTCAGATAAGATTTCCTCACATTGTTCCAGAACTCTATCACTTCTCGGGAGACATAGTCCGGGTAAGTCCATGGTAAGGGCCTGAAAGAACCTTTCCGGTATATAAACGTCAGATCTGCATATACACCCCGGCCAAGATAAATCCGGTGAGAATAATTCTTGCCGGTAGCAAGCACAAGACGTTCAGCAGTTAAAATGCCAGGATCAATATTTACTTGCCTTTTTCCTTCTTTACTGAACTTCTGTTCCAGCTTATTGGTGGCGTGCTTAATTTCAGGTAAAGCATCTTGAAACACCATTTCGGTAAAACTCATGAATATCCTTTTGAGGCTGTCCCCAAACTCGGGCTCATAGTAAGAAGTCTGGTCAAACGGCATGACCGGGCTCTCAAAATCAATAGTGCCGTACGCACTGGACAAGACATCAGCCACTCTGCTTATGAGCCTTTCTTGTTGAGAAAATATACTACAAACCAGCTTGGCTGGTGGCGGGGTCTGTAATATGCTCATTATCCGAATTCTGCTGAATGTTACTCGTCTCCTTATTTCTCTAATATCTCCATGATCTCTCTGGCTGTTACAGTAGCTGTTCCGATCTTTCCAACAACTACACCAGCGGCAATATTTGCTAAATAGGCTGCTTCAGGGAAACTGAGCCCATTGACTATTCCCAAGGCCATGGTTGCTACGACCGTGTCTCCGGCACCAGTGATATCAAAGACCTCACGTGCCATAGTCGGCACTGTAAATAATCCGTTTTCCCTTTGCCAGAGGGCCATCCCGTGTAATCCTCTAGTGATGAGTACCGCCTCTGTTCCCAATCTTCCCTGGATCTGTTGTGCAGCCTGGCTAAGGCTCTCCGTATCCTTGATATCAATCCCTGTCATTGCCTCTGCCTCTTGCCGATTAGGGGTCACCAATGTCACTCCATGGTAGAGGTGACTGTTGGCAGGCTTGGGATCTACTAAAAGGGGAATGCCTCTTTCACTTGAGATTTTCCTTAATTTATCCATGAAGCGGACCGCAACCACACCTTTGGCATAGTCAGATACAATGATTCCATCAATTCCGGGAGCCAGCCTCTCAAAGGCCTTGGCCAGAGTCTTCATTGATGAGTCGTTGAGTAAGTTATTGCTCTCCCTGTCAACTCTCACTACCTGCTGACCTCTGGCGATTATCCTGGTCTTGATCGTGGTAGGGCGTATGCCATCAACAACAGCAGCCATATCTATACCCATGGATCTGGCGAGCTCTCTGAGGTTTTCGCCCATGGCATCTTTCCCGACCACGCCCCCAAGGATTACAGGGCTGCCCAAGGCCCTGAGGTTGTTTGCCACATTCGCCGCACCACCGAGGAGCATAGTCTCCTTCTGTACTTCCACCACAGGGACCGGCGCCTCAGGGGATATCCTCGACACCTCACCCCAAACAAACTGGTCCAGCATAATATCTCCGGCCACAAGCAGGCAAGAGGAGTCAAATCGACGGACGGCTTCCTTAAGTCTTATTATGCGATTTTTCATTTATTTCTTTTTACAGGATAAGGCTTGGCCTCATCTATCAGCATCACGGGGATGCCCTCCCGTATTTCATACAGCAGACCACAGCTCTCACAAATCAGCCCATCTCCATTTTCAGTAAGCTTCACCTCACCCTTACACTTGGGACACGCAAGAATATTTAACAGTTCGGGACTAATAGACTTATTCATAACTTACCTCCAATCACTCAATCACTCAATCACCAAATCTTCCAATTCTCCCAACCGCCTCGATTACCTGCTCAGAAGAAATATCCATCATGCATTTCGGGTCAGGGCAGTGACGTTTAAAACAGGGACTGCATGGAAGCCCTAATCTAATGACCTGTTGTTCCATGCCAAAAGGACCTGTCCTCCATGGAGCCGTGGGCCCGAACAGAGCAACCAGAGGGGCTCCGGCTGCGACTGCCAGATGCATGGGGCCTGTATCGGTACTTACCACAGCCCCTACCCTCTGATACAGGGCGGCAAGGGTCCTGAGGCTAGTTAGCCCGGTAAAATCAATAACAGGATGTTTTGCGAACATCGCAATATTAGAAGCAAGGCTCTTGTCGCCCGGTCCTCCAACTATGATGGGGACCATATCCCAACGCTCGAAACAAGTATCTGCTACTTCTGCAAATCCCTTTGGAGCCCATCTCTTTGTTTCCCATGTAGCTCCTGGATTAAGACAAAGTATGCGGCAATCTACCACACCTGCTTCCTTCAACAGTTTGCCCACCTTCTCCGTGTCAGCCTTTCCAATGGCCAAGGGAAATTCAGGTTTCTTAATATCTGCATCCAGATGGGAAGCCAGTCTGAGATAGCGGAAGACCGCATGTTCGTCAGGATCATAGCAGGGAAGCTTGTCCGTCAGGAATATAGAACTTCCCTCCCTTCCACCTGCAAAACCAAGCTTGCATGCCCCTCGAGAAAGTCCGGTCAAAATACCGCTTTTCAGCAGACCCTGGAAGTCTATCACGACATCGTAGCTTTTACTGCGAAGGTGACTAATAAAACTCCTTGCCTCTTTAATCAACCTTGGCCACTGTCTCAGATTACCGCTAAATTCTCCAAACCTGCGCCTGGGGTAAATTATTACTTCGTTCAGCATGGGATGAGAGCAAAGCAGGTCAGAGGCTGCTTCATCCACCAACCAGCTTAGATGTGCATCAGGATATCTCTTGCGCAGCGCGGCTAGGGCAGGAAGTGTATGTACCACATCGCCTATAGCGCTGAGCTTTACCAGCAGTATTCGCATATCCATATACAGGCATCAAATAGATCAGATGCAATGTGGGACAACCGCTCCTTTTGGTCCGGCAAGAGCCGTGAAAGGGTCTTCTTTCCATAGCCGGTCAAGACAAGCACAGGCTTTGCCCCCACACGCCAGGCAATCTCTAAATCCCGCAAGCCATCTCCCACAACAAAGGATTCCTGCGGAATCACGCCCAATTCCTTGATGGCAAGATCTACCATGCCCGGGAATGGCTTACGACAACCACACTCTACTCTGTATTCTCCCCTCCCTTCAGTTGGATGATGCGGGCAGTAATACCACCTGTCCACATAGGCATTACTTTTAGAAAGACGCCTTGCTATCTCTTTATGTACCTTTCTGACAAAAATCTCGTCGAAGAGGCCTCTGGCTACACCGGATTGATTGGTTATTACAGCGACTTTATAGCCGGACTCATTGAGGAGATGAATACCTGAACCTGCCCCTTCTATCAAGACAAGATCCTCAATCCGGCACATATAACCGACTTCTTCATTGATTGTCCCGTCTCTGTCGAGAAATACTGCTCTTCTAATGTTCATTTCCTGCTCAACTGTTGCAGACAGGCCTGCAAAACTTCCTCAACCTTAATCCCAAGCAGGCATCTAAAATCCGTGGGGCAACTGCGTTTAAGGCACGGGCTGCATGGAAGTTCGTGGCGAATTATAACACTATTGGCTGACCATGGACCTGTTGTAACCGGATTTGTAGAGCCAAAAATGGCAACCAGTGGAACTCCTAATGCCGCGCCAACATGCATGAGACCGGAGTCATTTGTCACGAGCAAATCGAGCCTTGATATCAGGCCCATGGCCTCAGCAAGGCTTGTCCTTCCTGCCAGATTGTGGCCCCTTTTACTAAGAGGACCGCAAATTTCTTCTGCCACCGACGCTTCCTTATTGGTCCCCAAAACAAGTATATGACAATCCTTGAAGCGCTCGACCAGGGCCTTCCCCAAAGATACAAATCTCTCCACCGGCCAGCATTTGGCCGGCCCATATGCGGCACCTGGATTAAACCCTATGAGTAACACCCCTTGATCTAACCCCATTTGAGTGAGTATCTGCCTGGCCCCTGACTCCCCTTGGGACGGGACCTCAAGAAATAGCTCGGTTCGTTCCTTATGGACTCCTTCATTTTTTGAGCGGGTATTAAAACGTAAGCGGCTTATATGATCAACAAGGTTCAGATAGTAGAATATTTCGTGTCTGTTCCTGCGGTCCTCAGGTACTGATATTGGTAATGTGAGAATCAGGCGTCTTGCGTCAGTGGCATATCCCACGCGCCTGGGTATGCGGGCAAGCCACGCAATCAGGGCCGACTCAAAGGAGTTTGGGAACAGGAGGGCAAGATCAAATTTTTTATTCTCAAGATATTTGGCGAGGACTAATTTTTCCAAGATCGTACTGTTACGGCCCTTACTACCGCAAGATATAACTTCATCTACAGCAGGATTCCCGGAGAAGATAGGTTCTACCCAATGCCTTGCCAGAATAGAAATATGGGCTTTTGGATAGTTTTTTCTAAGTGCCGTCACTGCCGGTGTAGTCATGACGGCGTCTCCGATCCAATTGGTGGATCTAATCAATATCCTGGAATTTGGCCCTAAATCATTTCCAGTGCTCAAGACTATACCTGTGCTCTGTTCTTTGACCTGTTTAAACGCCAACGTCTATAGTATAGAAATAAGAAAGGCTGTAAGAATATAATGCACTAAATACAAAATTCCAAAATTTTATTTGAGAAAAAATGTTGCCCCAGAGACTACTACCTGAAGAACTCCTGTTAGAGGCTGATAACTATTGGAAAGACTTTGTGGAGGCTACGCTGTCATCCGGACTTCCGGTTCCCGATGATCCACACATAATAAATACGGCGAAACAGGTGTGGGCCTTTAGTGAATTTGTCGCAAGGAGCTGTGTCAAGGAACCAGGGCTGCTATTAGATCTTTGGGGAAGTGGTGATCTTACAAATTCCTATACGAACGGTAACTATGACCGAATAGTCAATAATTCAGTTAAAGAGGCCCAAGACCATAAAGAACTCGGAATAATTCTGCGCCGGCTGAGAAGGCGAGAGATGGTCAGGATAGCATGGAGAGACCTTGCCCAATGGACAGATTTCAAAGAGACCACGGAGGACCTTTCATCCCTGGCAGAGGCCTGTCTAAGGGGCGCTCTCAGCCTCCTCTATCCTTGGCAATGTCAGGAACTTGGCTGTCCCACAGACAAGGAAGGCAACCCACAATTCCTGGTCGTCCTTGGGATGGGCAAACTCGGGGCCGGAGAACTCAACTTCTCCTCGGACATTGACCTGATATTTGCGTATCCTGAGTCCGGACATACTAAAGACGGCCCAAAATCCGTCACCAACGAAGAATTTTTTGCCCGGCTTTGCCGCAGATTGATAAGTGTTATAGGCACGACTACTGCTGATGGTATTGTTTTTCGTGTGGACACGAGACTCAGGCCATACGGAGAAAACGGGCCCCTGGTCCTGAGCTTCGACGCCATGGAAGAATATTATCAAAGCCAAGGGAGGGAGTGGGAACGATATGCAATGGTCAAGGCCCGCCCAGTTGTCGGTGGCACTGATGGAGACACGTTGCTTGAAACATTAAGGCCCTTTGTGTATCGCCGTTACCTGGACTACGGGGCTTTTGACTCCTTAAGGGAAATGAAACAATTGATAGAGCAGGAGACTTATAAGAAAGGCATTAAAGACGATATAAAGCTGGGCGCAGGAGGGATACGTGAGATTGAGTTTATAGGCCAGACCTTTCAACTCATCCGGGGTAGCAGGATACCGGAACTTCGGGAAAGGAGCATTCTTCGGGTCCTGGATCTCCTGGCTATCCATAACTTCCTGCCCAAAGATACATGTCAGAAATTAAAAGACGCATACATATTCTTACGTAACACTGAACACCGCTTGCAGGAATACGCTGACCAACAGACACACAAGCTGCCCTTTGAGCCACTTTCTCAGACCCGCCTCGCACTTTCCATGGATTTTCAGACATGGAAAGAATATATAGATATACTCCACAGGCACATGGAAACAGTCCGTTATTACTTTAAGGGACTTTTCTCCAGAGAGGACGATCAGAGCAAGGACTCAACGAAACAGCTCCTGTCAGGCATTTGGTTCGGTACAGTTGACAAAGACCTTGCTGGACAAGCCCTTCAATCAATGGGTTTCCAAGAAACCAATAAGATTTTGAACTTTCTCCAGGGCCTTAAGGACTCCGGGACGAGCTTGAGTCTCAGTTCGTCAGGACGAGACCGGCTGGATCGTCTGATTCCTCTTGTGCTCAAGGAAGCCGCAGGGGCAGAACAGCCGGACCTTGCTCTCAAAAGGACACTTGACCTTATTGAATCAATTGAGAGGAGGACCTGTTACCTCTCCCTTCTGCTTGAAAATTCTGATGCCCTGTCACACCTTACAAGGCTCTGTTCAAGAGGGGCATGGATAGCGACACTTATATCAAGACATCCTGTCCTGCTGGACGAACTCCTTGACCCGCTGATTCTTTACTCGCCCCCTGACAGGCCAAGTCTGGAGAGAGACATAAAAAAAATGTTCTCCAGGGTACCACCGGACGACTTGGAGCAGCAGATGGATGAACTCAGGCGATTTAGACAGGCAAATATGCTAAGGGTAGCCGCGGCCGACATCTCAGGAGCCATGTCCGTCCGGGATGTGAGCCAGCACCTTACAGACACTGCCGAGGTAATAGTAGATAAGGTCCTTGCCCTTGCCAGGGACCACCTGATAGATCGACACGGCATGCCCCCGTGCGTATCCAGCCAAGACGAAAAAGAGATCTGTGGCTTTGCGATTGTTGCCTACGGCAAACTTGGAGGAAAGGAGATGGGCTATAGCTCGGACCTGGATCTGGTCTTTCTCCATACCGGTAAAGTGGGCCAGATGACTTCCGGTCCCAAGCCACTGGATACCACTATGTTTTATACCCGTCTGGGACAACGAATGATTCATATTTTGACAGTCCATACCCAGGCAGGAATCCTGTATGAAGTAGATATGCGCCTTCGTCCCAGCGGGGCATCAGGGGTCCTGGTCAGCAGTCTGGAGGCCTTTTTCCAGTATCAAATGGACCAGGCCTGGATATGGGAACACCAGGCCCTTGTGAGGGCAAGGACGATTGCGGGTGACATCAGGGTCTGCAAGAAGTTTGATGAACTGAGAAAAAAAGTAATTGCCAAGTCCCGTGACACGGATATTTTAAAAAATTCTGTCATCTCCATGCGAGACAAATTGATAAGCCAATATGGGAACAGGCATCCTGGCAAATTTGATCTTAAACATGATCCCGGCGGACTGACTGACATAGAATTCCTGGTCCAGTATATGGTACTGGCAAATGCCTTCCGGCATCCGGACCTCACTAAATGGAGCAATAGTATCAGACTGCTTGAGGCCTTTGAACAGAAGGATCTGATATCAAAGAGATATACAGATACCCTTTTGAAGGCATATGTGAGCTACAGAAAAACAATAAACAAGCTAAGCCTGCAAGAAAGACCAACTTATGTGAAGGCTGGCGATTTCACGGACTTGAGGTCCGGGGTAAGGGAAATCTGGGATAAGGTAATGAAATAGGTAGCCGTTCACGGCTTGAAACTTGAAATTAGAAATTTGGGAAAGACGAAACAAAAACATGAAGGCCAAATTTCCAATTTCTAATTTCAACGTTCCGTGAACGCGTACTTTAATACTATAGGAAGATGTAGTGGGGCGTAAAAGAAAAAGACCTTTGGCTAAAACCAAAAAGAAACCAACTCCCGGCACTGCCGTCCCAACCACAAGCTCTCAAGGTATGGGATTGCGTATTCATGAGTGGAAAAGCTCCGTAAAAGATAAGGCTAAATACCTTACCCCATACCGCCGATGGATAGAGGCCCTGGCGCTTTTACTTATCCTGGGAGTGGGGTTGCTTGTGCGTATCGAAGATGTTCGTGATTGGAATGCCCATCCTGAGCTGGCCCTTTACAAGGGGGAGCCCCTGCTTACCACCTTTGATGGCTATTTCTATCTGACATTGGCAAGGGATCTGGCTGAAGGCACCTATACACCTATAGACAACAATCGTGATGTGCCAAAGGGTGTGTCCAGGAGATTTCCACCACCACTCATTTCCGTAATAGGCGCAGGCCTGGCCAAGATAACGCCCTTTTCCCTGAACTGGATTGGAGCGGTTCTTCCTGCATTACTTGGTCTTTTACTGGCCCTGCCTATATATGCATTAGGACGTTTCTATGGAGGCCCGGCCATGGGCCTCACTGCAGCGCTAATGGGGCTGCTTTCACACTACTATGTTTATAGAAGCAGTTTAGGCTGGTTCGACACGGACTGCATGAACGTCACCTGGGCTACAGGGGCTGCTTATTGCTTTCTGCGGTTTGGCATTGAAGTTGGTCAGAAGCGATATCTATATTTTAGTTGCGGAATGCTTATCTTTTTGCTTTTCCTATGGTGGTGGGATTCAACGCCTCAGGTAGTGACTGTTGTCTCGATGTTACCGTTAGTTGTAGCACTCGTATTTTTCTATCGTCCTGGACAAAGAGAGGCATGTATCTTTTTGGGAGCAGCAGGACTGGGAATCGGGGTAATACTTCTGTGGATGGGACTGGATCTTCCGCTCAAGATTTTCAGACATGTTGCCAGTACCTTTCACTACATATCTACCAAGGAAGTAGTCGGCATATGGCCTCCCATAGGGGCCACAATCTCAGAAGAGGCCGTACCATCACTCAACGAGATTGTCGCCAAGACAACTGACAGCCTGCCTGCTTTCTTTTTGGCCGGCGCAGGTCTTGCTGGGCTGTTCTATCGCCGTCCCAAGGAAAGCCTGTTTATATCAGTGCCATTGATCCTGGCTGCATTGTCATTTCTTTTCGCAAAACGTTTTATGATCTTTTTGGCCCCTGTTACAGCTCTTGGAATAGGGTATGCGATATCCGAAATCTGGTACTGGCGCCGAAGATTTGCCGTGCTTTTCCTGTTAGCACCGATCTTGTTAATCTTTCTTGTCTGGCCGGCCCTAAAAAAAGACATGACTAAGACCTTCTGGCCCAAGGAGCCTCCGCACCTTATCGCCGGGATGGACCTGGCATCAAAAGAAACTTCCGAAGATGCAGTGATCTGGGCCTGGTGGGACCATGGATATCCTCTGAATTACTGGGCTAGAAGGGGAACCGTGGGTGATGGTATGCTTCACGGCGGACACAGGTCATTTTACAATGGTCTTCCACTTGCCACGCACGACGAACGTCTGGCAGCAAACTTCATGCGTTTTTATGTCAATTCTGGAATGGGTGGTATTGAAAATGTTTACAGGGCTGTGGGCAATGACCCTGTCCGAGGTGTGAATCTTATAAAAAAAGTCCTTTCTGTTGGTCCTGAAAAGGCGAGAGAGTTGCTGGCTACAACTGAACTCGCGCCTGTGGAAAATTTGCAGAATATGGATCAGTGGCTCCGCTTCTTCTATCCTGAAAAGACGCGTCCTGTCTACCTCTTTCTTGACTGGCGGCTTACCATCACCAGCTATTGGTGGTATTGGCTTGGTACTTGGGATGTGGAAAAGAGAGATGGAATGCACCCGACATACAAGGCCTTTTATAGTATGAGTGAGGAAAACGGTCATATAAAGGGAAGCGAGGGGCTGGATATAGATGTAGAAAAGGGGGAATTGCGCACAGGCAATCGCATAATAGATCTTACACATCTGGTTAAACGTGAGAAACAAAGGGTACTAACCAAAAACTACCAAAGGAATCACGGACTGCGGTTTGAGATGTTTGTCCCTGCCAGGTTTGGAGCCCTGATGGACGCGCATATTTCCAAGTCGGTGTTCAATAAACTGTACTTACGGCACACTTACAAATCGAAATACTTTCGGCCTGTGGTCATGAATACACCATCATATCAATTGTGGGAGGTATTGGGAGATAAGGAACAGTGAACGTATCAATCGTAATACCAGCCTATAATGAAGAAATCGCCATTGGCCAGACAGTTGCCCGAATCCATTCACTTTATCCCGATTTTGAGACTATCGTAGTAGACGACGGCAGCACGGACAACACAGCGCATAAGGCTCGTGAGGCTGGAGCCAAGGTCTTTCAGCATCCTTATAACATCGGCAATGGGGCAGCCGTCAAGACAGGTATTCGCAAGGCCTCCGGCGATCTGGTAGTGCTGATGGATGGAGATGGACAACACGATCCGGCGGACATTGCCCGGCTTTTAGAGGAGTCGGACCATTACGACCTGGTGGTTGGTGCACGTAGTACCGGCAGTCAGACCTCATTAGGCCGCAGAATAGCTAACTGGTGCTATAACTGCCTGGCTTCTTACGTCGCCAAATTCCCAATAAAGGACCTCACCTCCGGCTTCAGGGTCTTTCATAGGTATACAGTGCTGAAATATCTCTATCTCTTCCCCAACACCTTTTCTTATCCAACAACCAGCACCCTCGCCTATCTCCGAAGCGGCTTTACCGTCAAGTACATTCCAATTCGCCAGCATAAAAGGGTAGGAAAGAGCAAAATCAAGCTCCTGGAGGACGGCGCAAGGTTTATTCTTATTATCCTGCGCATTGCAACACTGTTTTCGCCGATGCGAATCTTCTTACCAATCAGCGCTTTTTTCTTGCTCACTGGTTTGGGACGTTACATGTATACTTATTGGACATACCACCGTTTCACAAATATGTCGGCATTACTTTTGAGTGTTGGGTTAATGGTCTTTCTGCTTGGGCTTGTCTCTGAACAGATCACCCAGATGCGCTACGATCGGGTGGAGTAGTGGGCAATCCCCTGCGTATCCTGCACCTTACTACTTCCTTTCCTTCAGGACCAGACGATGCTGCTGGTCCTTTTATTTTGCGTCTGTTTGAGGCTCAGGAAAAGCTAGGTATCCAATGCCGTGTCCTCACCCCTGCATCTACGAGTCCTTCGACTTGGCCTGATGCAAACAAGGTATGTCGTTTCCGTTATGCACCATGGTCCTATCAACGTCTGGCTCAACAGCCCGGAGGAATACCCGCAGCACTGGCCGGACAGCCCCGTCTGTATGGTCTGCTTCCACCTTTTCTGGCCAGTATGGGCCTGTCTCTTATCCGATTGGCCAGGCAACATGATATTATACATGCCCACTGGTCTGTCTGTGGAGCCATGGCGGTATTAACCCAATCAATGCACCGGAGGCCGGTCATCATTACTCTGAGGGGATCAGATGTCCATAGGGCAAAAAAGTCCGGAGCCTTTTCTCTACTGCACAGAAAGGCCATTCAAGGCTCGCGTCTTACAGTTGGTGTGAGCCAGACAATGGCGGCTGAACTCAGACGACAACATCCTGGCATGGCGGACAAAATCAGATTTGTTCCAAATGGTGTGGACGGTGCTTTCTATGCCTTGCCGACTGGACGCGACCACCTAGCCCCATCTCCATTCAAGCTACTTTTCATTGGGAGTTTGATCCCTCGTAAGGGCCTGGACGTGCTTTTAAAGGCCCTGGCCAGGATAAAGGCCCAGTGTATATGGACGCTGACTGTAGCTGGAGACGGCCCTGAAAAGGATTATCTCAGATCACTTGCAACAAGCCTGGGGATTAATACAAACATCCACTTTCTTGGAAGTGTATCGCCTGACGGAATTCCACAGCTCATGAATGATCATCATCTCCTTATCCTTCCCAGCTATCAAGAAGGCAGGCCAAACGTGGTCCTTGAGGCTATGGCGGCTGCTTTGCCTGTATTGGCTACTGATATCGAAGGAACCCGCGAGCTGATACAACATGGTAAAACCGGCTGGTTAGTGCCTCCAGGAGATGCAGATGCACTCTCAGAGCAGTTGGCCGCTCTGCTCAGCGGCAAGAGAAATCTCGCAGCAGTTGGCCTTGCTGGCCGACAGTGGATGCAGGAACAAGGGCTGACCTGGGATAATACGGCTAAACTGTATAGTCAGTTGTATGTGGATGCCTTGAAATCAGAGTAATTTGCGGATGGGGCTTATAGGTATGTTGTGTATAGTAGGTGGTTGGATAAGATATTTATACGAAATGATTGTAAAAGTGTCCGATACGGAAAAACAAAATTTGATTTTGAACTATGTGCGGAATCTGCGGCATCATTGATTATAACCATAAGAGCGCTATTAAGCTTTCCTCTGCTGTACGCCGCATGGCCAAGCGTCTTGTACACCGCGGACCGGACGCTGAAGGCTTCTGGCAGGAACCTGGTGTTGCCATGGGGCACCGCCGCCTTTCCATTATAGATCTGGCAGGCAGCATCCAGCCTATGCAGGATCCAACCGGCCGCTACATCCTGGTCTTCAATGGCGAGATATACAACTATCTGGAGCTCCGTACAGATCTGCAAAAACGTGGAATCCGTTTCAGAACAAAGGGAGATACTGAGGTCCTGCTGGCCTCCTATATCACCTATGGTTCTGGCTGTCTTGAACACCTGAACGGCATGTTTGCCTTTGCAGTCTGGGACAGGCAAGAGCAGGTCCTTTTTGCTGCCAGGGACCGTATGGGCGTAAAGCCTCTTTTTTTTGGGCAGGGTCGTGGTGGTCTGATGGCCTTTGCATCCGAGCTCCAGTCCTTGCGCGGGTTGCCTCTGGACTTTTCCATTCGTCCATCCGCTCTTGTCCAATACCTGCGTCATGGTTTCATCCGATCCCCTGACACAATATTCCAGGGGGTCCGGGAGCTACGGCCGGCCCATTTCCTGCGATACAGTCAGGGCGAACTTGAAGTCCGGCCATACTGGAATCCTCCATTGTCTGACTCCGGGTGGAAACAAAGACCCGAGTCCGAGCTTGCTGAAGAACTGCGCGACCTTGTTCGCTCTGCAGTACACTTTCGACTAAGGAGTGATGTCCCTCTTGGGGCCTTTCTCTCCGGCGGTCTGGATTCAAGCGTCATCGTTGCCGCTATGAGGGACCTCGGAGAAACGGACATCCACAGCTTTGCCATTGGGTTTGAAGAGGCGAGCTTTGACGAAAGCCCATATGCCAAACAAGTTGCAGACTATCTGGGCACTGTTCACCACGAAAGCCGCAAGGCATTACGGGCCGGGGACTCACTCTTTGATCTGGTACGTCATTACGGTCAACCTTACGGGGACTCTTCGGCCATACCTACATGGCATCTCTGTCAGGAGACCTGCCGTCATGTTACCGTAGCCCTTTCAGGTGACGGAGGAGACGAGCTGTTTTGCGGCTATCGCAGATATGTGGCTCGCCGTCTGCTGGCTTGGTATCAGAAGCTTCCTCAATCAATACGGAAGAAGTGCCTGGCAGCCCTGATAAAGCGCCTGCCGGAAGGCACTGCATATTACGACCACAGTCTCATCAAGAAATTGCGTCTTTTTGTGGACTTGGACCAGCGAGTAACCGACGATCCGAACGATATCTATCCCGCATTTTTCAAGATAGAGGATCTTGTCCGGCTCCTTGATCCGGAACAAATTTCTATGGAATCTATGGATCAAAAGATTGACATGTCGGCAGATCAAGAGATGAACCCGATAGAACTTATGATGCGCTCGGATATCTTACACTATTTGCCGGACGATATCCTGACCAAGGTGGACCGGGCGAGCATGGCCCATTCCCTTGAAGTTCGCTCTCCATTTATGGACTATCGGGTCGTGGAATTCGCCTGTCGCCTGCCTCTCTGTTTCAAGTTGAAGGGTTTGACTACCAAGCATCTGTTGCGCATGGCCTTTGCGGAAGACCTTCCCTCAGAACCCCTCAAGAGACAAAAGCACGGCTTTGCAGTTCCCATGGGGGAATGGTTCCAGGGACCTCTAAAG
>JAJSZR010000037.1 GCA_030262715.1 Deltaproteobacteria bacterium | reverse complement strand
TCTCTATCTCCGGTCTCAACTTGTGTCAGGAAGATGGAAACTGTGTTTCAGCAACTTTCATCGAGCCGCTTTGGCAGGTTAAGTCTATCAACAAAAACGAAATGCGCCCAGGGCAATCTCAACCCAACCGCTGTGGTTCCCATTGTCAAACTCGGCCTCCAAAGATTCAAAGAGCCAAACAACCTGACCGCCGATGCTTCCGTGGTCAACCCCACAGCAAAACCTGCGTCCAAGAAGCGTTGACTCCCCGGGGCCAGTTAATCGGATAGGGGGAGTTTTTCTCCTCCAGAGCCCCCACAAGGCAGGACACAAATACAGGGTAAAGGATAGCCAGGATTTTTAAGAAACTCCGAGGCAAATCGGAAAAAGGTACCTAATTTTTTTGGCGTATTTTTTAACTCTCAGGGCAAGCTGTTGAGCTGAAAAAATAGGTGAATTTCAAGCAGTGCCAGCCCACACTTTTCCCTATTAGAATCTAAAATCTTGTACTAATATTGTACAAAGTAGGCCAAAATATAAAAAGCACTTACAGCAAAAAACCCTAACCTACTGATTTTACTGGTCCGCCCAGCAGGATTCGAACCTGCAGCCTGCGGATTAGAAGTCCGCTGCTCTATCCAGTTGAGCTATGGGCGGGGTTCCACTGACCGATTCGTGTATAATCTCTTGCTCAAGCATTGTAAAGTCTCTTTTTTCCTCACATTCTCCCATATATCTTCGCCTACGTTTACTGGAAAATGGCCATAACGCAGGGCAACAGATAGAGATTGACAACCACCCTTTTCACGTGCAAGATAAATAGACCTTAAGTTGAGCGATTAGCTGTTAGCCATTAGCGTTTAGCTTTGAAAAATGGTTCATCACGGATTACCACACTAATCCGTGATGAACAGCTATTAGCATTTAGCTTTTAGGTGTTAGTAACCTATTTGGAAAACAGCAACAAATTAATCGCTAATCGCTAATCGCTAATACCTAAGTTTGTAATAGCAAAACATCCTGCTTGTCAGGGCGGCAGACCGATAATCATTAAACTAATAGCTAACCGCTAAAGGCTAATCGTTCAATGTGTCTTGATATAGGGAGTGCACTATAGTGATGCGAAGATATTTTATTTTACTAATCTGTCAAATAATATGTTTTTTCATTATTTTACACGGTTGTGTAAAAAACATTCCTAAAGGACAAATAAGAGGGAATTTGATAGAGGTATCAAATAATATAGATATCTATGGTTATGAAATGGAAATGGAAATGGAAACATCTGTTGCCGGTGAGGATTCAAGCAAAATTGTAAAATCAAATGGCAATGGTTATATAGATATTAAAAATAAAAAAATGAAAATATCCACTAATATTAATGAAACCCACAAAGAAAAATCAAAGTTAACGCACACTGAAATTTATATATTTGATGATATAGTATACATGCTATCTGAAAAAGATTGTAACTGGATAAAATTTGAGGTACCCGGAAATAAACTGGACAGTGAGAATCAGCTCAAAAAACAGATGAAGTTAGTTATGACTTCTAAAATAAAAAGTATAAAAGAGGGGAGTTTTAAAAATATTGATTGCTATTTGCTTGGTATAGAACCTGATAAAGATGCCTTTTGGAAGGTAATAATGGAGCAGGAGGAAGAACACCCTCTTATGAAATTGCTCGATTTGGATTATGAAAACGTAGTTAAAGATATGGATATGAAGCTGTGGATATCAAAAGATAAATTTTTCCCTATGAAGTGCATTATGGGAATGAAGGCAGTAATCGAAAAAGAGATAATGAAGGCACCATTTAAGATGATAATTAATGTAAAAAAGATTTACACATACCATGATTATATTAAGTTAAGAGCTATTGAGTTACCTGAACAGGCAAAAAAGGCAAAAGTTTACAACGAAGAGGAATGGGATTAGAAGCCCCCTCCAGAAACCCGTACTACACGGCACCTGCCTTCCAGCGGATTGCACTTGGTTGGTGTCGTGTAGTATGCCCCTAGAAACTAGAGAGAAAAGGCTATAATAGTGTTTTTATTATATTAATGCCGCCACCTATAAAACCAGATTTTGTCTTTATCAACGGTTTGAGTCATGGGAAGGCCTGTATCCATCCAACTGTCTGAATCATTCTTGTCAGTCATTTCTGATGATGCGACTGCAACGCAGGGATGTTCTGTTGTTTCAGAACAAAAAGGCAGCCTCTCGGGATAGCCTCTATAACCATTACTATTTGGATCGACGCTACTGCTTCCCTGGAAACCTCCGCTGCCACCCGGATAATCTTCTTCGTTCTTAAGTGGATTATCAATCTCATAGATGGTATAATAGCTTTCTCCTAATTGCTCTTCCAAATATTCTGCACCAGCAGTGCTCCGATGGCCGCTTCTGCACATAAGTATAAGTGTTGTCCCTTCAGGGAATGTTTTCTTTATAAAGTGAAGGAATAATCTTTCAACCACTATTCCACCTGCCTTAACCTTTCCTTCTCCTTTATCTGAAAATTGATATGCCCAGATCTTCCATGGAATGTTATAGGGTGTAGTTCCGTCAGGCAGTGCACATGTTCCTACCCATATATACTCTTCCGTTGTCCTCGCATCTATAATTACGGCAGTACCAGCAGCTACCATATCATATGCCTCTTGAGCAGTCAGCGTTTCATAAGCCCTTGCGCTCCCTATAAACAACACTGATGCTATAAACATTACTACTGCCAAAATTCCAATTAGCTTTTTCATTTTCTATCTATTTCCTCCCCCTTTCTCCAATTTTTTGTCCCCTAAATCCTGATTACTGATTCCTATATCCTACCTTATCACCTCCCCTTATTATTCTAGTCTTCAAATGGTTCAACCTTCCCTTTCATAATATCCTTCTTTATTGCCTCTTGCGTCTCTTTATCAACTTTGTTCAGCATAGGTGTTAAAGTCTTCATAATTGCTTCCCTTCGTGCCCTGTCTATATCCCGGTCCAAGACTTCAGGCATTTCACCCTCATCGATACATCTTTCCTTAAGGTCTATTTCCTTAATTTTCGCATCAGATGGCCGTGACTTTACAAGTATTAGCCTTGTAATCACATCTTCCCTGTCTTTATATATAATGATGTAATTACTTATGCCTGAAACTCGTATCAGTTCCTTGATACCATTCCTTAATTTTAAGCCATGGAATTTCATGCTGACCTTTCTATCCGGTAGGATGCCCTGGTTTATTATCTCAATTTTAGCTTTTTTCTCAAGCTCCTTAAAAACCTTCGTTACGTTCGCGTCTCTTATGTCTACCGAAAGCAGCCCTTTATTAAACTCGACGCCAAAGGTCTCATTTTTTGAGACCTGGGACTCTCCTTTCACAATATCGCTGGCATCAGAAACTGACCAGAATCCCAGGACAACAATCAGGATGGAACATGTAATGCGTAGGTAGGAAGTGACTTTGATCATGTTATAATTTCCGACTAACTAAATTCTACTGGCCAGAAGCGAGTGATTTCATCAAAAATAGTAAGAGGCCCCTGCGATTATAGGAACGGTTGAGAGTCCCTCAGGGTCAAGATCAAGGCCCATAACCTTCTTGGAATCCGGAGCGGTATGGTATTGGTATTTAGCTTCCCCAAAGATCCCGAAATTACCAAATTTATATTCCAGACCTATCCCTACATCACACATGAATTCAAAGGAAGAGTCTAAAAAATCCTCTTTATATCGCTCTTCAATAACCTGTCCACCAGGGAGGTTTGCCTTGACCTTGATCTTGATATCTGAATCAGAAAGGTAGATGCCCCCAATATCAAAACGGCAATAAGGATCCCATCCCCTTTCTGCCTTTTTGCCTGTAAGATGGAGTTTAGCTCCTGTATAAATAGAGACCACATCCCAGTCGTCTACTTCGGCCCTGGCCGGTAAAGGCATTCCAAGGGGAAACATGAATTTCCCTGACGAGAAATGTTCACCGTCAAAATGCTCATAGGCAACACCGAATATCCCGCTGACCCAATTATTATGCCGGTAGGCAACTTCTAATCCCCCTCCGTAACCTGAATCAAAGATATCGTCATAGTCTTTACTCTTGAATGATCCAATCTCCGGGGTATCAAAGAAACTTTCACTGTCAATGGCTTCACCTGCGACAATAGGTGAAAATTTAAAGAACGCCCTGACAGAAAAGTCCTTCCCTGAATTGGTTGTCTTGCTTATAGGAACCACTAACTCTTCAGATGCATATGCATTAGCTGCGCAAAAAAACATAATGAATACTATTATTCCCAGAATCCGCCACATTCTATCTCTCATCCTCTCCCCCTCCTTATGCGACAAAAATCTTTGCTATTTTTCTAGAAAAAATGATATCGGTTGTCAAGCTTTTTTGTGATCACAGAGACTTAGCTCTTGAGCGTATAATCTGGGATAATCTCTTGCGCAGGCCTTATAAAGTCTCATTTCTTCCCTTGATTACCAGATGTTTTGGAATCCAGATGTTTTAATACCTTTGCCAGGTCATTTACCTTGATCTGCAGCTCATCCAGTCCTGCGTTATTGTGGACTACATAATCAGACCTTTTGGCCTTTACTTCCTGGGAAATCTGAATGGCCATCCATCTGGAAGCCATGTCAATAGACATCTTTTTACGCTCTGCCAGCCGTTTGGTACAGATCGGTTCTGGTGCCACGACTGTAATTACGTAGTCAAAAAAGTCTTGCCAGCCAGCCTCAAAAAGTAAGGGTACTTCTACTATAACGACGTTGTTTCCTGAAGCGGCCAACTGCTGTAGTATCTGATCCATCCGTTTAAATACATAGGGATGAATAATATTTTCTATAAGCTGCCTGGTACTGGCATCGGTCAATATCATTTCAAGCATTCGTCGCCTATCAAGGGTCCCATTACTCCTTAAAATTTCTCTTCCAAAGGCCTTGACAAGCTCCTCCAAAGCAGGCTTTCCTGGTTCCACAACTTCCTTTGCCAGCTTATCAGTATAAATGACCGGAAAATTCTGCTCTGACAGCATCCTCCCCACAGTGCTTTTCCCCGAGGCTATTCCCCCGGTAAGACCAATGACTTTGGCAGGCCAGTTAGAGGATCCTTTGCAAAATTTACCTTTTTTGGATAATATGTTTGAGTGCAGTGGAATCATGTTTCAGACTTTTTGTAGTGTATAATCATAAGTTCATTATTACAGGAGAAATGGATGAAGGTCGATAGAGACACAATTGTCACTGTCAATTATACAGTGACTGTAAAAGATGGTGAAACACCAGAGGATCTCAACAGACCCTTTACTTGCCGGTTTCTGTATGGCAGAGATCGTATCTTACCCGCCCTTGAAAAGGCATTGATCGGCCATGAACAGGAGGATGAGATCCAAATAACCATACCGCCTGAACAGGCCTTTGGTCTCTATGACCCATACCTGATTAAAAAGATTCCCATTTCTAATCTTAATCATTCCGAACAATTGAAGGAAGGGGAATATTACGAAGAGTTCGGTTCAAATGGGAAGCTAATTAAGTTTTATCTGAAAGAATTTCACGACGATTACGTTTTAGCAGACTTCAATCACCCATCAGCCGGAAAGTCTTTAGTTCTTAATGGCACTGTTTCAGAGATAAAGGCCGCATCCATGCTGGACATCATGGTAGCTATGAATGCATGTGCAGAAGGCGGGTGAAATCCTTGAGAGTTAGGGCCAGGTAGGCCCTTCCATATAAATATAATAACCGTTCAGGGTTAAGAGGTTCAACAGTGAACCTGTGAACGCCTACAAGAATGCCTTTGAGAATACGGATTATTCGTCCGATGAAACGTAACTTCGCAGAACACCTTAATGAGAAAGTCATGTATGGAGATGGCGCTTTTGGGACCTATCTCTTTGAAAAAGGTATAAATCTCGCAAAAAATACAGATTTGCTTAATATCAGCGATCCGGACCTGGTCTATTCTATTCATGAAGAATACATTCGGGCCGGAAGCGAACTCATTGAGACCAATACCTTTGGCGCCAATCGTTTCAAAATGCTCAAGGTCGGCCGGGAGCAAAGGGTACGGGAAATTAACCTCAAGGGAGCTGAGCTTGCGTGTCGGGCTACAGGGAATGAAATCTTTGTGGCCGGATCCATCGGCCCGACAGGTGTAAAGTTTCCACTTGAGAGTGATGAGACTGAATTCGGCACAGTGCAAGAGGCCTTTGCCGAACAGATGACTGCTCTGCTGGAAGGCGGGGTAGATCTGTTCATTCTTGAGACCTTCACTTACCTGGACGAGTTGCTTTTGGCCATTGAAACAGCAAAGAGAATTGCGCCTGATATTCCGATTGTGGCCCAGATGGTCTACCCGTTTCAAGGGCGGACAGCCATCGGCCTGGACGCCCTGACCTGCGGCAGAACGACAGCCGCTGCAGGAGCCACAGTCGTTGGTACCAATTGCGGACGGGGAGTCAAGGCTATGCTCTCAGCAGTTGAGCGGCTGTCTCCCCTTAAAGATGAAGTTTTCCTTTCAGCATTCCCCAATGCCGGGCTCCCTGAGGTCATAGAACACCGCATGGTGTATTCGACGCCGCCGTCCTATATGGCTGAAAAGGTGGCAGAAATGGTCAAGCTCGGAGTCAGGTTGATTGGCGGGTGCTGCGGCACTACACTGGACCATATCCGTGAATTCAGAAAGTACCTCCGCCTCAAGAGACACAAAGCCATACCGGTCGTAGCCGCTGTTGAAAAATCCTCTGATTTGCCCGAGGACAGAAAGGACTCGATTGGCAGGGACGGAATGATCGAGAGCCTGAAATCCGACCGCATCCCTGTGCTTGTGGAGGTGGATCCTCCCAGGCATCTGGATATAGAGGGAATTCTCACGGGTGCACGAGCCTTGGTCGAGGCCGGTGTTGATGCCATCACTCTCGCCGAACATCCCCTGGCCGTTCTCCGGGCAGACAATCTGTCTCTTGCGCACATGATACGGGAGAAAACCGGGGTCCGGACAGTGCTTCATCTGACCTGCCGGGATCGCGATATCTTAGGGCTTCAGGCACAGATTATGGGAGCTCACGTCCTTGGGTTAGAGGCCATTTTGGCTGTCACTGGAGATCCGGCCACATCCACGGATCAACCCGGTGTGAGCGGAGTGTTCGATGTCCGCTCCTTTGGTCTGGTACAGATGATAAGTCAGTTCAACTGTGGCCTGAACATGGCAGGGGCCTCAATGAAAAAGCAGACCAATTTCTCTATTGGTGTGGCTTTCAGTTATCGCCCTGTCAATCCCGATCTCCAGATTAGCAGGCTGGAACGAAAGGCCGATCTGGGTGCTCACTTTGTAATGACACAGCCGATTTTTGATCGAGATGCCGTAGAGGCCATGATGGAACAGACGCAACACCTGAACCTCTTGATTTTCATGGGTATTTTTCCCCTAATATCCGCCAGGAATGCGGATTTCCTGCACAATAAAATCCCAGGCATTTCAATTCCCAGGGAGGTTCGAGAGCATCTATGGAAGTACGAGAAGGTCGAGGATCAGCGCAAGGTGGCCCTGGACCTCACCAGGAAGCTGATTGCCGACATCACTCCGTTCGCTGACGGACTTTATTTGATCAGTCCTAACAAGTGGGAAATCCCGTTAACGCTAGTCAAGGAAGTAAGGGCCTCCGGGTACTGATGCAGGTTTGCCGTTCACGGCTTGAAATTAGAAATTAGAAATTAGGTAGAGATGAAACAAAAGCATGAAGGCCAAATTTCCAATTTCTATTTTCCAATTTCCAATCTCAACCTTCCGTGAACGCTTACAGATTATGATTATTTTGGTAATTCTTATTAAATGTATGAGAAAAGGACGATCTTGTTAAGATCCGGGACCCGGAGGGCACATCCGTCATCTGAGATTTCATCTCTGGTTTTACTGATCAAACTGACTATCAGGCGCAAGGAGCTTTTTGAACCCGGAGCCAGGATAGTAGTGGCAGTTTCAGGCGGACCGGATTCGGTCTGTATGTTGCATATTCTGTATTTATTGAGTAGCCAGTGGAGGCTGGGCCTTGAGGTGGCCCACTTTGAGCACGGCCTCAGGGGCCGGGAATCCAGAGACGATGCCCGTTTTGTTAAGAGGCTTTCTCACGATTTCGGGCTTGGTTTTTCCATTGAGCATGGCAATGTCAGGGCCTTTGCCAGTAAGGAACGTATAGGAATTCAGGAGGCTGCTCGAATCCTCAGGTACGAATTCCTTGAACGTGTGCGTGTCGATACTGAGAGCACATATATTGCGACAGCACATACTGCTGACGACCAGGCAGAAGAAGTGCTGCTGCGGTTAATCAGGGGTGCAGGCCTTCCGGGACTCAGCGGGATTCCGTGGGCGAGAGATAACTATATAGTCCGTCCGCTGCTGGGTGTAACCAGGCAGCAGATCCTGGACCATCTCAAAGCCCATGACATTCCATTCGTAACAGATCGATCTAATAATAGTAAGGCATATCTACGCAATCGCATTCGCAGAGACCTCCTGCCGCTTCTGGCTGAGGATTTTAACCCTGCTATTGTACGTACTGTTAATCGTACAGCAGAGATGCTGGCAGAAGATCATCAGTTGTTAGAGAATATGGCAGAAGGGGCATATCAGGATTCGTTGTTATCCTCTTCCCAGGAGGGAGAACTGGTCTTTAGTGTAAAAAAGATTAAGGGACATCCAGGGCCGATTCGCCGCAGGATTTACAGAATGGCCCTGAGGAATTTAAGGCTATTCAGTGGCAGGGTGAGAGCCAGTCATCTCTTGGGAGTAGATGAGTTAGTTACTATCTCTAAAGACCCTTGCGCTTCATTAAGGCTGCCGGGAGGTGCTGTAGTCTATAGGTGTTATGAAGAGCTTTTTATTTCCTCTTCCGGCCCGGAAGAACAGATTTTAGATTCAAATTGCAAGAGTTATTTTATAAGAGTTACCGGACCTGGGCGTTGGCCTGCCCCTCATGGAAAGGGACACGTTGAAATTTCGCTCTCAGATGTTACAAGTGATTTCATGTCCCGAAATCGAAGGGAGTATCTCAGGCCACTGTGGTTGAATCCCGAGGCCGTTAAGTTCCCTCTGGATCTCAGGACAAGAAGGCCTGGGGAAATTTTTTGGCCTTTAGGCGCTCAAGCACCTTTTAAGCTCAAAAAATTCTTGATCTCAAGCAAGATCCCCCGTGGGGTCAGGAATTCTTTGCCATTACTCACCAGCAACAAGGATGTGGTAGCAGTAGTGGGGGTTGAAATAGCTCATCCCTACAGGCTTTTCCGAACAAGTGGGAAGGCACTTTCGCTTCATTGGATAAAGTAAAATAACTGGCATCCTTCATTCACCAATTTACACTTTTTTCGAAAAAGCGTGTATTATCGAATTGAATGCCGATGGCGAAATTGGAAATTCGAAATTAGGTAATGCATCTACATCCTTGTGTTTTTCCCAATTTCAAGTTTCAAATTTCAAATTTCACTGCCAAAATACAAGATCAACAAAATGTAAACTACTTTTGACTTGTCGTGAAGGACTGCAAATAATTGTCGTATTCAATCCGTTATTTTGATTTATTATATTTTTTGATTTATGTTTAAAAAACTCTTAGATTATTTTAAATATACTACCGTAGCGGAGGACTACTTTTGAATACTTTTTACAGGAACTTGAGCCTGTGGCTTGTTATCGGCCTTGTGATGGTCTTTATATTCAATCTCTTTAACGAGCCGCATAAATCAATACAGGAGATCCCTTACAGCGACTTTTTGGACCAGGTTAAAAAAGGTGTGGTGACCAGTGTTGTTATCCAGGGAGATCAGCTTGAAGGTGTATTTGAGAGCCAGGCACCTTTTCTCACTGTAATACCTGCCCAGGACCCCGATATGATGCATTTGTTAAAAGAAAAAAAGGTTACCATCCAAGTAAAGCCTGCCAAGGAGACACCCTGGTATCTTACATTGCTGATTTCTTGGTTTCCCATGTTGCTCCTCATAGGTGTATGGATTTTCTTCATGAGACAGATGCAAACAGGGGGCGGTCGCGCCCTGTCCTTTGGTCGCAGCAAGGCCAAGCTTGTTAATGATCAGGGTACCAAGGTTACATTTAAAGATGTGGCAGGAATAGAAGAGGCCAAGGAGGAGCTGGGGGAGATAATCGACTTTTTGAAAGATCCCAAAAAGTTCACCCGTCTCGGTGGCAGAATTCCAAAAGGTGTCCTGCTGATCGGGTCACCTGGTACAGGGAAAACTCTTCTGGCCAGGGCCATAGCCGGAGAAGCGGAGGTACCATTTTTCACTATCAGCGGATCCGACTTTGTGGAGATGTTTGTTGGTGTGGGTGCTTCCAGGGTAAGAGACCTCTTTGCTCAGGCAAAAAAGAATGCACCATGCATTATCTTTATTGATGAGTTAGATGCAGTAGGCCGTCACAGGGGTGCTGGTCTCGGAGGCGGACACGATGAAAGGGAACAGACATTAAATCAGCTTCTGGTGGAGATGGACGGTTTTGAGAGCACTGAAGGGGTTATTTTGGTTGCAGCTACCAACAGGCCTGATGTGCTGGATCCGGCCCTGTTAAGACCTGGCCGTTTCGATCGACAGATAGTTGTCCCTGTACCCGATCTCAGGGGGCGTGAAAAGATATTGAAGGTACACGTGAATAACATTCCGCTTGGACCGGATGTCGAACTGGCATTAATTGCCAGGGGTACGCCCGGGTTTTCCGGAGCCGACCTTGAAAATCTTGCAAACGAGGCGGCCCTTCTTGCAGCCAGAGATAACAAAGAGACCGTTAGCATGGCCGATTTTGAGAAGGCCAAGGACAAGGTACTTATGGGCACTGAGAGAAAAAGCCTTATCATTTCGGATGAGGAAAAGCGCATAACCGCTTACCATGAAGCAGGACACACATTAGTGGCAAAGATTCTCCCCGGCACTGATCCGATTCACAAGGTGACCATCATACCAAGGGGTCGTGCCCTTGGGATCACCCAGCAGCTTCCGGAAGATGAGCGTCATAGCTATCCAAGGTCATATCTTCTTAACAACCTTGCAATTCTCATGGGAGGCCGGGTGGCAGAAGAGCTAATAATGAATGAATTTTCCACCGGGGCGGGAAATGACATTGAAAAGGCCTCGCACCTGGCCAGAAAGATGGTTTGTGAGTGGGGTATGAGTGATGGGCTTGGCCCAATAGCATTTGGCAAGAAGGAAGAACACCCGTTTCTCGGCAGGGACTTTAGCCAGGTTAAGGACTACAGCGAGGATACTGCTCAAAGAATAGATAAAGAGATCCTGAGAATAGTGCATGATTCATACAAACGAGCCAAATCCGTGATTCAAGAGGATATTGATTGCCTTCACAGTATTGCCAATGCATTATTGGAGAAGGAATCCCTTGATGCAGCAAGTATTGACGAAATAATGAGTAACTGCCGAAAAGATACTCAGATTCAAATGGCATCTGCCTGATATTACGAGGATGGCCCTCCCCAGTTTGGCTATAAAAGAGCATACATTCCACTGGGGTTCTCGCACATATATCATGGGGGTTATAAACGTGACCCCTGATTCATTTTCAGATGGTGGAAAATTTTCTTCCCCGGAAGAAGCTAAGCAGCAGGCTGCCTCACTGATTGCTGCCGGGGCTGACATCCTGGACATAGGAGGGGAGTCTACTCGACCTTTCTCAGAGCCTGTTACTCTGGAAGAAGAATTGCGTCGGGTGGTACCTGTCATAAGGGAAATACGGGAAATCAGTGATTGTCCAATATCCGTTGATACTGTAAAGGCTGAGGTGGCTGAGGCCGCACTTAACGAAGGGGCTGACATTATCAACGATATCAGTGCATTGCGTTTTGATCCCGGAATGGCCGATGTGGCATCTACCTTTAAAGCCCCTGTTGTGCTTATGCATATGAAGGGGAGCCCTAGAGATATGCAGGTGGATCCTTACTATGAAGATGTGGTTATGGAGGTCAAGCATTTTTTGGGAAAACGCATGGCCTGGGCTAATAGCAAGGGCATTTCCAAGGAAAAGATGCTGATTGATCCCGGCATTGGGTTTGGGAAAAGGCTCCGGGACAACCTGGTTTTGATTAATCACTTGCGGGAATTTACCGAGTTAGGGGTGCCGGTCATGGTAGGTGTGTCGCGGAAGGCCTTTCTGGGGACAATAGCCGGGATAAATGAGGCAGGAGAGCGTGACGTAGCTACTCTAGGTGCGATTGCGGCGTCAGCCATGAAGGGAGCCGATTTGGTGCGGGTCCATAATGTTGCCCTCACGAAGCAGGTGCTCCAGGTAGTTGATGCTATTTGCAGAAAGAGTCTTTAATGAAATAGTAAGCGTTTGCAGGGCACCGCATCTGCTTTGTTGTCGGGCACTTGAAGTACAGGAAGTACGTCTGCGTACCCTCCGCCTCGCATCTGCAGCACCCTGTAAACGCTCACAGTTCGGTGGGTTGCGGTAAAACGGGCGTGTAACCCAATGAACGGTTACATGAAATAAATGTTGAATGTTTGAGAGCCTTATACAATACATACCAATGTAGTTGATGCTATTTGCAGAAAGAGTCTTTAATGAAATAGTAAGCGTTTGCAGGGCACCGCATCTGCTTTGTTGTCGGGCACTTGAAGTACAGGAAGTACGTCTGCGTACCCTCCGCCTCGCATCTGCAGCACCCTGTAAACGCTCACAGTTCGGTGGGTTGCGGTAAAACGGGCGTGTAACCCAATGAACGGTTACATGAAATAAATGTTGAATGTTTGAGAGCCTTATACAATACATACCAATAATTCGGTGGCAGGATGTAGTGGACATCTTGGTGGTTTCCTACATCATATACCGTGTCATCCTTCTTGTCAGAGGAACACGGGCTGTACAAATGGCAGCAGGGCTGGCTGTTATTATAGTGATTTATTTTGCAGCCGGGGAGTTGAAACTCTTCACCCTACACTGGCTGCTGGGGACTATCCTTAGCTCTCTGTTTCTACTCATCATTATAATATTTCAGGACGATATCCGCAGAGCGCTGGCTCAGATGGGCCAGACCCCTTTTCCAAAGTTCCGGGTAAAGACCTTCCAGGCCCTTGAGGAGATTGCAAAGGCAGTGACTACTTTAATAGAGAGCCGTACAGGTGCCTTAATAGTACTTGAGAGGGATGTAGGCTTAAAGGACTATCTTGAGTCAGGAGTGGCAATTGACGGGCAAGTAACTCGTGCTTTGCTCTGTACAATATTTGATAAGGGATCCCGGTTACATGACGGTGCAGTGATTATTCAAAAGGGTAGGCTTTCAGTGGCTGGATGCGTGCTGCCTTTGAGCACGAATCCAAGTATCAGCAAACGCCTGGGCACCAGACACAGGGCAGCTATAGGTATAACCGAGCAAACCGATGCTGTTGTAGTAGTCGTTTCTGAGGAGACCGGCAGTCTCTCCGTGGCTATTGCCGGGAAAATCACCAGAGACATAGATCCCGGCACGCTCAGGCGTATCTTGCATAACACCTTTGCAGGTGAAGAGACTGAAAAACCATGGTGGCGAAGGAGGATAATTTAATCTGTGCACCGGCGAGGTTTTTTTCGAAAAGATTGGGTTCTCAAGTCACTCTCATTGGGATTTGCTTTGCTACTTTGGTTCTTTGTAGTTGGAGAGGAAAAGGCCGAAGTGAGCATTTCCATTCCACTTGAGCTGATAAACATACCTGCAGGCCTGGTAATAGCCAACGATATTCCTTCTAATGTTGATGTTAGAGTCTATGGCCCTCGCAGCATGATTCGCGCCATGGCTACAAAGGGTATTTTAAGGGTAATTGATCTTAAAGACGCAAAACCAGGCAAAATCACTGTCCATATATCACCTAATAGCCTTTCTTTGCCCGGAGCAGTTCGAGCACTTAGGACGCAGCCTAGCAATGTTGAAATTGTGCTGGAGCCGCTCGTGTTAAGTGATTTTCCAGTAAAGCCTGTTCTAAAAGGCAAGGTTGCCAAATATCACAAGGTCTTGAGTACGGATGTATATCCTCCGAGGGTGGTTCTTTCAGGGCCTGAAAGTGTGATAAAGGCTATGAAGGACGTAAGGACATTCACAGTAGATGTTGACGGGGCTTCGGATGATATTACCAGGGAGGTAGGTCTGGATCTTCAGGGACTCCATGTATCGTCTGAAGAAAATGCAACATATAAAGTTACTGTACGTATAGTGCCTGCTCAAGGGACAAGGCGCATCACTCATATACCGGTACACATTGAAAACAACGAGGCCGGTGCTTCATGGTGGCCTAGAATAGTAAGTGTGACTTTGCGAGGGCCTATACTGGATCTCAGAGAAATCAAGGTCACAGATATATATGTGGGGATTTCAATAAAGGGGCTTGAGCAGGGCATCTTTTCGTTGGAGCCTGAATGCATTGTCCCTGAAGGATTTACATTAATGAAGATAACACCGCGAAATATCAAGGTGAACATTCCTAAGGATTCGTAAATAAATAAGTGAAATTTGAAACTCGAAATTTGAAATTGGGAAAATTCAAAGATGTAAATGCGTTACTAATTTCGAATTTCGAATTTCTAGTTTCAACATTCAACATTTAGATTTTTGTTCAGGATTTAGGAGATTATCAAATGCGCAAATTGTTCGGCACAGACGGCATTCGCGGGACAGCTAATATCCACCCTATGACTACTGATATTGCTATGAAGATTGGCCGTGCCGTAGCCTATATGTTTAGAAATCGTCGTGGGCGTCATCCCAGGATACTTATAGGAAAGGACACCCGGTTGTCATGCTATATGCTGAAGAATGCGATTACAGCCGGAATATGCTCAATGGGAGTGGACGTTTTGCTGTTAGGGCCCATGCCTACCCCGGCCATTGCATTTCTAACCACCAATATGAGAGCTGATGCAGGAGTAGTGATATCAGCATCCCATAATCCCTTTCAAGATAATGGAATAAAACTCTTTTCAGCCGACGGCTTTAAATTGCCCGACGAATCAGAGGAGCAAATAGAGGAACTGATGGATTCGGAAGTATTGATAGAATCCCAGCCAACAGGGCAGGATGTTGGTAAGGCATTCCGCATCGACGATGCCCCTGGCAGGTACATAGTATTTCTGAAAAACACGTTTCCAAAGGATCTTGCCCTGGACGGCCTTAAGGTTGTATTGGACTGTGCCCATGGTGCTACCTACAAGGTGGCTCCCGCTGTTTTTGAGGAGCTTGGGGCTGACGTAATCAAATTGGGAGTAAGTCCAAACGGCACCAATATTAACCATAGTTGCGGGGCCATTTATCCTGAACTCATGCAGAAGGCCGTGGGCGAGCACAATGCTGATATCGGAATTGCACTTGACGGAGATGGTGACCGTGTAATAGTGGTTGACGAGAAGGGTTCAGTGGTTGATGGAGATCACATCATGGCAATATGTGCCTATGACATGATTGACACTGGCAAGCTCAACTTTAATACCGTAGTAGCAACGGTCATGAGCAACATGGGGCTTGAGGTCGCCCTGGAGAATAAAGGCGGGCAGATGGTCCGAACGCAGGTTGGTGACCGCTACGTAGTGGAAACCATGAGGAGGGCAGGTTACAACTTCGGTGGTGAACAGTCAGGACACCTGATATTCCTGGACCACATAACTACGGGAGATGGTATCTTGGCTGCCTTACAGCTTCTGGCTGTCATGCAAAGGAAAGAAAGCCCCCTTTCAAAACTTGCCGGCATAATGGATTCCTTTCCTCAGGTACTGCACAATGTCCGCGTGCGGGAGAAGAAGACTGTGGATGAAATCGCCGGCCTTAAGGAGCTTCAGGACCGGCTAAAGAAAGATCTTAAGCGCAGAGGCAGGATACTTGTCAGGCCCTCTGGCACTGAGCCGGTTATACGTATAATGGTTGAAGGCGAAAACGAGGAACAGATTCACGCCATAGCCCTGACAATGTGTAGCCATGTTGAGTCGGTCTGTGGGGTTTAGGATTCTTAGTCCGCTTTTTGCCTGAGAAAGGCAGGAATATCCAATTCACTGTCGTCCAGCTTATCAAGGCCCTCAAAGTCTGATACTTGTTTTCCTGGTTTCTTTTTCTGGCCGGACCCCCAAATACAATCCTTTTGGATGTGGGTTGTCGGATCATGTTCCAGCTTTATGGTCTTACCCTTTTTCTTAATAGATTCTATTGGTGTAACAATGTGATTTCTAAAGGAAAGGGCATCAGGACCTATACCGGTAGCTATGACTGTTACCCTGATCTCTTCATCTATGTCGTCATCAAATACAGTGCCCAGGATGATATTGGCGTCTTCATGGGCCTCGTCGTGAATCAAGGAGGATGACTGTTCTACCTCCTCCATGCTCAGAGTAGAACTGCTTGCAGTAATATTCATCAGGATGCCCCTGGCGCCGCTTATGGAGATATCTTCAAGCAATGGATTGGCTATGGCCATTTGTACTGCCTCCAAGGCCCTGCGTGATCCCCTGGCAACACCAGTACCCATGAGGGCCATCCCCATTTCAGCCGTGACAGTGCGAACATCTGCGAAGTCGACATTTATATACCCTTTTAGGACTATGAGATCTGAAATGCCTCTTACTGCATAATAGAGGACCTCATCTGCCTTTCGGAACATCTCCAGTATCGGGGTGTTGGGCTTGGCAAGGCTTCTAAGCCGGTCGTTTGGTATAGTTATTATTGTATCTACAGCATCTTTTAATTCTTCTATTCCCTCTTCAGCCACTCCCATTCTACGTTTTCCCTCGAAGGAAAACGGTTTTGTCACTACTGCTACTGTGAGGGCACCCATTTCCTTACTGATTTCCGCAATGACAGGGGCCCCTCCAGTACCGGTACCTCCACCCATGCCGGCAGTGATAAAGACCATATCGCTTCCTTCCAGCATTGCCCGGATATCGTCTATGCTCTCTTCCGCGGCTTCCCTGCCAATTTCAGGTTTTGCCCCTGCCCCGAGTCCCTTGGTGAGCCCTTTACCTAGCTGAATCTTTGTGCCGGCTCCGGACATTTCAAGTGCCTGGGAATCCGTGTTTGCAGCTATGAATTCCACACCCTTGAGTTCGGAGGCTATCATATTATTGATAGCGTTTCCACCTCCACCTCCGACTCCTATGGCCTTTATCTTTGCAGTGAGTTTTGGTTCTATAAACTCAAAAGACATATATTTACTCCTCCAACCGGTTTTTAAATCTTAAACCATGACTTCATGCGAAGGGTTACCCTGTTGAATATATTTCCGTCCCTTATCCGGAATTTCTTTTGGGGCTGATGTCCCATGCCATAGAGCACAAGACCCACAGCAGTGGCGAACATGGGTCCGTTAACTACGTCCACCAGGCCGGAAATCCGCTGTGGAAAGCCAATTCTCGTTGGCAACTGGAATACCTGATCCGCAATCTCGGCGATTCCAGGCAGGAGGGCAGAGCCTCCAGTTATAACCACTCCCGAAGCCAGTAGTTCTTTAAGTCCCATCCGCTCTATTTCCTGGTCAATCAAGGTAAATATCTCCTCCACTCTGGGCTCAAGTATCTCAGACAGTATGAGCCTGGACAGACGCCTGGGCTTGCGCCCTCCCACACTGGGGACTTCTATCATCTGGTCTTTATCTACCAGGGAGTTTAGGCAGCTGCCGTGGTGTGTCTTTATTTGTTCAGCCTCTTTAATAGGTGTTCTTAACCCGACTGCTACGTCATTAGTGAGGTTGTTGCCGCCAAGTCCCAGCACAGCCGTGTGTTTGATGGCACTTTCAGTAAACAGAGCAAGATCAGTGGTACCACCCCCAAAGTCCACAACGGCCACCCCCAGGTCCTTTTCCTCCTGAGTTAAGACTGCTTCGGCTGAGGCAAGAGGCTGAAAAACTATGTCCACTACATCGAGCCCTGCCCGGTTTGCACACTTGATAAGGTTCTGGGCAGCTGTAACCGCTCCTGTCACTATGTGTACCTTGGCTTCCAGCCTTACCCCGGTCATACCAACAGGATCCAGGATCCCTCCCTGCTCATCTACCATATACTCTTGTGGCAGAATATGTATGACTTCTCTATCAAGGGGTATGGCTACCGCCCTTGCCGCATCTATGACCCTGTCAACGTCCTCCTGGGAGACCTCCTGCCCTTTGACAGCTATCACCCCATGGCTGTTGAAGCCTTTTATGTGGCTACCAGCAATGCCGATGAACACAGAGCCTATTTCACACCCGGCCATGAGTTCGGCTTCTTCCAAAGCCCTTTGTATGGAATCGACCGTGTTGTCTATATTGACAACCACTCCCTTCCGGAGACCTACAGAAGGATGAGTTCCCACGCCTATAATCTCAGCATCCTTTTCGTTGAACTCACTCACTACTGCACATATTTTAGTAGTGCCGATGTCTAGACCGACAATCATGTTACCGGGTCTCTCGACCATTTCCTCTCCTAATGTTTCAGACTGGCCAAAGCCTGACCAGGGCCGTAATCCAGTTCAACCTTAGTTGCTTTTTTATATATTCCTGAGCGATAGAGTTGGTATAGGACTTTTTCCGCCTTACTGAATTGGGCACTGAGGTTTTCAGTGTCAAAGTGAAAAGGAATACCGCTGTCATCTGTAATGAGTATTAGGGTGTCTCTTTTAGCTATGTCAATTTGGCTAATATTGTTGACACCCAGAGTTCTTGCGCCTTTGCTTGCCATGGATATTAATTCCAGGGCCTTTTGGATTTGGTGGTTTTTTATGTTTTTAGGATCAATTCCTGTGATGATGGGAAGAGATATGGGCTCTTTTGTTGAAAGTTCATCAATAATTTTACCTTGTTCATCAAGCAAATACATTTTGTCAGAGTTTAATAGGGCCACCGGAGTATGTTCTTTGATCGTAATCATTAAGTGATCCGGCAATTTTCTCTTAACTTCAACAGTATGGACCCAGGGATGTGCCTCTATGGACGTTGCAATTGATTTCAGATCGAGAGACAGGAGATTGTCCTGGGCGGTTACATCACTCAACTGCAGAACCTCCTCTTCTGTGAGATGATTGCAGCCTTTCATCAGAACTTGGCTAACCCTGAAAAGTTCAGATCGACATGCCCAGTGCCGACATACAAAAAAGCCGGTAAGGGAAAGGCACATTAAGGCTATGGCAACCAATATTTTGGGATGAATAGGCCACGATACGGAAAATACCGGTTTGGCAGACTTGGTCCGCAAGCCGGAGTTGAATATTGAAGACCTGAATTCTGAAGACGGCCTTCTAATTTTCATGTTTCAATACCCCAAATACATACCTCTGGTACAAGTTTTACATCAGTCTCTTTTTGTACATGCTCTCTAATAATTTCCAGCAAGTCCATTACCTGTACGGCACTGGCTTTTCCACGGTTCACAATAAAGTTTGCATGCCTTTTAGATACCTCGGCGTCCCCGATTCTAAGACCTTTGAGTCCACATTGGTCTATGAGCTTACCTGCTGAATCTCCCGGGGGATTTCTGAAAATGCACCCTGCGCTTGGTTCTCCTATAGGCTGGGTAGTTCTCCGTTTGAACATCACCCTTCTGACACGGCGCCTGATCTGATCAGGATTACCTTTGCCAAGTTGAATTCTTGCAGCAGAGATAAGGGCCTTGTCCGGCAGCCTGAAAGACCTGTAATCAAATTGCAATCTATCTCTCCGGAACCAACAACTCCCCTCAGGGCCTGTAAATTGTACAGCGTTTATCGCTTCTGCCATGGAGTACTTGTTAGTGCCGGCATTCATGGATATGGCCCCCCCTACACTGGCCGGAATACCCGAAAGGTTCTCAAGTCCGCACAGGCCGTTGCGCATGGACCAGGAAATAAGAGAATTCAGCCTGCATCCTGCCTCTACAGACACTATTTTAAATGGAAGGTCATGAGGGCAGTGGATGCGATTCAGGGCTGCCAGGGTCATGACTAGCTTCACGCCTTTATCGCTGATCAACAGATTGCTTCCTTGGCCCAGCACCTTATAAGCTATGGAGCGATTACTGAGATAAGAAATAGTTAACTCAAGTGCCCTCAAGGTCCTTGGAACCAGGAATAGATGCGCAGGCCCGCCTATCCGGAAGCTTGTGAGCGGTAAAAGCGGAACA
>JAJSZR010000036.1 GCA_030262715.1 Deltaproteobacteria bacterium | reverse complement strand
AGGATTTCATTGTCCCGCACCCAGCCCAACTCACGGCGGACCATGTATTCCTGATATTCGGGATCATCCTTGAGCCTTTTGATCTGCTCCTCAAGGGCTGTATTTTTTTTGGTAAGCTCCAAGTTTGACAGATAAAGCTGCTTATGTTCCCTCTTCATCCGGTAAAGCTTCCACAGCCCAAAGGGTCCCGCCACATCCCAGAGCAAGACAAGCCCGAGAATGATACCTGCGATCAACCACAGATGGGATCCGGCGCTTCCATCCTTTCTCAGACGAACTGAGTTATTGCGACTGTACTTTCGCATACCATTTTCCTGTGTTTTCCCGTTGGTCACAACCCGGCATGCACAGCTCTACTGAGGTGCCTGCCCTTTAAGGACCTCAAGGTAGGTCTGGTACACCCCCTGCATAAATTGGCTCGCTGCTACAAGGGCTGCGAGGCTTACAGCCCATTTGATTATGTGTATACGGGTAGGATTGTACTTGAACATTTTCTTTGTAAGCCCGATGAAGAGATAGACAATGCCAAAACCGTAGAGAAAACAGACAAGCAATTGCCGAAGGACTTCAATTATTGACCCCGCTTTGCTTGAAAAAAACAAAGTCGCCAGCACCATAACGATCAAGTGGACTATATCGTGTCTTGTCCAACGGCTCCTTTGAGATATGCTTTTTTGAGACATCCTCTAGCAGTGCTTTCCAGACCTTGTTTTGGTCTATTGGATTACCATGTTGGCCCTTAACAAACAAGGACTTTATCACTTAAGGTCTTATCTCAAAACAACGGCCTCCCTGTCATTTCCGCAGGTTGATCAATCTCCAGTGTCTTAAGCAAAGTAGGGGCTAGATCACAAAGCTTGCCGTCCTTTATAAGCTCAACATCACCTATACCGCAGACAATAACAGGAACCGGGTTGGTTGTGTGAGCGGTCATGGGAGAGCCGTCATCCAATAGCATGCATTCACCGTTTCCATGGTCAGCAGTTATGATAACCGCGCCCCCTTTTGCAAGAACTGCATCAGTGACAGCACCTACACACTCATCCACAGTTTCCCCGGCCTTGACGACTGCATCAAAAACACCGGTATGGCCCACCATATCGGCATTGGCGAAATTGCAGATAATCACGTCATATTTGTCAGTAGCAATAGCCTCCAGGAGCTTATCTCTTACCTTATAAGCACTCATTTCAGGTTGCAGATCGTAAGTTGCTACCTTGGGAGAATGTACCAGTATCCTGTCCTCACCTTCAAAAGGAGTCTCATCCGAGTCGTTAAAAAAGAAGGTCACGTGTGCGTATTTCTCAGTCTCGGCACATCTCAGTTGCTTGAGCCCGTGATCGCTGAGGACCTTTCCGAGGATATTTTTATGCCTCACCGGAGGAAATGCTATCTCAAACTCACCATCATCATAGTAATCTGTAAAGCCTATATATTTTATACCAAGTCTACGTCTTTCAAACCCCTTGAAATCCATATCAGTAAAGGCATGGGTGATCTCCCTTGCCCGATCGAGCCTGAAGTTGAAGTTGATCACTGCATCGCCGTCTCTGATTCCCGGGAATCCTCTGATTATTCTTGGCTTAATAAACTCATCGGTCTCACCGGCAGCATAAGCGTTCTCAATGGCCTCTTTCCAGTCCATACAGACTATACCTTTCGGTTTGGTAAGGCCGTCGTATGCGATCTTGATCCTGTCCCAGTTCGTATCACGGTCCATGGCATAGTATCTTCCTATAATTGTACCGATCTTTCCCCTGCCTGCCTTCTTTATTCCATTCTCCAGATTTTCAATATATTTTGCCGCAGATCTGGGCGGGGTATCGCGTCCGTCTGAGAAGACATGGACATAGATTCTATCAAAATCCATTTTTCTGCAGAGCATAAGCAGGGCGTTGCAGTGACGGGTGACAGCATGAACACCCTGGTCCTGTATAAGGCCTATGATGTGAAGATTTGATTTGTTTTTTCTGCAATAATCAATAGCACCTTTGAGGATATCGTTCTCATAGAAGCTCCCGTCCTCGATTGAGCTATCAATAAGGACAAGCATCTGTTTCAGTACCCTGCCGGCACCTATATTAAGATGACCGACTTCCGAATTGCCCTGATTACCCTCGGGTAGTCCGACATTAAGACCATGTGCTTTTAAAACGGCATTGGGATACCTGGATAAGTATCTATCAAGATTGGGCGTATGGGCCCTTGCCAGGGCATTCTTCTCATCAGCCGGTGCAATGCCCCAGCCGTCCATTATTATAAGGCATACAGGCCTCTTTTTTGCCATGATAGATAATATCTCCCTATACGTTCTCAATCGCTTTTTGGGTTTCCCTGGCGATCTCCAGCTCTTCATTTGTCGGGATGACAAGTACCTTAACCTCGCTGTCCGAAGAGCTGATCTCTCGGATACCGCCGCCGGGGACGGCATTCTTGACGGCATCAATTTCAATGCCGAGCCTGCTCAGCCCCTGGCACGATTTTTCCCGGATGAGTGGTGCGTGTTCCCCCACTCCTGCTGTAAAAATGACGGCATCAACAACTTCAAGGGCCGCAAAATAGGCACCGATGTATTTTTTTATCCGGTAGGTGTAAGTTTCAAGCGCTACTGCCGCCTGCTTGTCGCCCTTTTTCATATTTTCAATCACTTCCCGCATATCATTGGTGCCGCATAGTCCCTTGAGGCCGCTCTCCTTGTTGAGCAGCCTGTTTATTTCCTGCAATGAAATGCCCAGGTGATCAGCCATGAAAAAGGGCAGGGCAGGATCGATGTCTCCTGATCGTGTTCCCATCACCAGTCCGGCCAGGGGAGTCATGCCCATGCTGGTATCAACGGATTTGCCGTTTTTTATGGCTGTCATGCTGGCCCCGTTGCCGATATGAATGGTAATTAGATTAAGCTCTGTGAGGGGCCGGCCCAGATACTCCGCTGCCTGCTCAGAGACATAGGCGTGGGATGTACCGTGGAAACCGTAACGCCGTATCTTGTGTTGCTCATACATCTCGTAGGGAATGGCATAGAGAAAGGCATGGCTGGGGATGGTCTGATGAAAGGCCGTATCAAATACCGCGACTTGCGGCGCATCAGGAAAGATTGACCCGGCTACCTCAATCCCCATCAGATTTGGAGGATTATGCAACGGGGCCAGGGGGATGTTTTCCATAATGGCCGCGATTACGTCTTCATCAATAATCGTGGTTGAGTGAAATGTTTCCCCACCGTGGACCACGCGGTGGCCCACAGCCGAAATCTCGCTTTTGTCCGCAATGACCCCATGTTCCGGATCAACCAGCAAGCCCACGATACGGTTCAGCCCCTCATAGTGGTCAGCGATCGTATTTTCGTCCACATTTTTCTCGGATTCACCATTAGGCAGGGTTCTTTTGTGGGTGAGAATGCTGCTTTCTTCACCGATTTTTTCAGCCAGGCCTCCTGCCAGTATCTTACAGTGGTCCATATCGAACAATTCATACTTGATGGATGAACTCCCTGTGTTGATGACCAGTATTTTCATAACAACCCTTTTTCTGATTGCGCCTGAATTGCGGTAATTGCAACGGTGTTCACTATATCCGGGATTGTGCATCCCCTGCTCAGGTCATTTACAGGATGTTTTAGCCCTTGAAGCACCGGACCGATAGCCACTGCCCCGGCCGACCTCTGAACCGCCTTGTAAGTGTTATTCCCCGTGTTCAGGTCAGGAAAGATAAATGTCGTGGCCTTTCCTGCAACGTCGCTCTCAAGCAACTTGGTTTTTGCTACTGAAGAATCAACGGCTGCATCATACTGGATAGGCCCTTCGATTTTTAAGCCAGGAAAGGATTCCCGCGCCTTTTCTCTTGCAATCCTGGTTGCTTCACGGACCTTTTCCACATCCGCTCCATAGCCTGACTCGCCGGTAGAGTAAGAGAGCATGGCAACAACCGGATCAATACCAAAGGTCTTTGCGGTTTGTGCCGAGCTGAGGGCGATTTCAGCCAGTTGGTCGGCATTTGGATCAGGGTTCACCGCGCAGTCCCCATATACAAGCACCCTGTCCTCCAGGCACATAAAAAACACGCTCGAAACAATCGAGAAACCAGGCCTTGTCTTGATGATTTGAAGGGCAGGGCGAATCGTTGATGCCGTACTGTGGACCGCGCCGGAGACCATTGCATCGGCCTGCCCCTTGTACACCATCATGGTTGCGAAATAGTTTACATCTCTCATCATATCGCGTGCGTATTCCTTTGTGATCCCCTTGTGTTTATTTAAATCAAAATAGGTCTGCACATACTCATCAAAGAGATCAGATTTCAGGGGATCGATGATATTCGCAAGGCCCATACGCAGTCCCAGTTGCGCGATCTTTTTACGGATCTGCATTTCATTGCCAAGGAGAGTGATATCCACCACTTCCCTGCGAAGCAGTGTCTCAGCAGCCCTTAAGATCCTTTCGTCCTCGCCCTCAGGCAAGACTATGTGTTGCTTGTTTGCCTTGGCCCTTTGCAGCAGCTCATATTCGAACATCTTCGGGGTGATAATTGTGGTGCGGGTTGTAATGACTTTTTCCTCCAACTGCTTTGTATCGACGTTTTTCTCAAAGATCGCCAGGGCCTGCGTTATCTTACGGTCATCATCCGGTGAGATTGTGGCATGGATCTTGTGTGCATTTGTCGCCGTGGGGAAAGTATTCTCTTTAACGCTGAGAATGGGTACCATCCTGGGGAATCCTTTGATGAGTTTCCATATGGGCTTTTCAGGTTTCAGACCGCCGGTCAACACGATTCCGGCGATGTTTTGCTCAGACGCAGATGAAACAGCAGCCAGACAGGCAACGATTACGTCCGACCTGTCTCCGGGGGTAATAATCAGCGAGCCACGTTCTATCCTGGTCAAGAAGTTATGCAGTTGCATTGCCGCGACCGTAAAGTTGTGCACGTGCCTGTTCAACTGTTCTTCCCCGTATAGTACTTCAGCGCCCAAAAGTTTTGCAATCTCACCCACTGTGGGCTTCCCGAGATATGGTTCATCCGGTATGGCGTAAAGCAACTGTTCTCCGGTCAAGTCCTTGTCTTTCAGAAGTTTGATAATCGCTTCTCCATCCTTTGGGTCTATGCGGTTAATGATTGTGGCAATCGTGTGGCATCTTTTTCCACTCAGGGACTTAAGAGCCACTTCGACGGATCGGACTGTATCCTCCATGCCCTTTTGGTATGCATTGGTTACCAGTAAGATCGGGCATGACAGGTTTTTGCTGATCTCCGCATTGATATCGAACTCAAAGGCGGCTACGGAACTCACAAAGTCAGTGCCTTCGCATAACACAAAATCGCAAATATCATTTAGCTGGTTATACTTATTGATTATTCCCTCAAGCATCTCCGTTTGCTTACCCAGTGAGACCAGATTGCTGGCTTTTGTTCCGGTAAATCCGTACATTTTATCGTACGGGATCCCCAGTTCGAAATGTGATGAAACAAGATTGATGTCATGATCCTGATCTTTGACGTCCGAAATAATCGGGCGGAAAAATCCAACCCTGTCGATCTTTCTCAGCAGCATCTCCATCAAGCCCAGGATAATGGCTGATTTCCCGCTCCTTGCTTCAGTGGCCGTGATATAAAGGCTATTTGACATGATAACCTCCTGCTAAAACATTATAGTTAGTTTAATATGGAGAAGTGAGAAGTCAAAATATGGAAAGACAGCTTGGCCATTCGGCTTGGATAAATTCTGATACAGCATTATAATCCATCAGCATCATTAAGACGCAGACTTAAATTAGCCGCAAAAGGTGCCACGCCTCAAGGCAGGTATCGATTAATATGGAAACATACCGGATCATTCAGGGGATATGTCTGTATTTCCAAAACATTACGGAGTGATAGTAATAGGTGCCGGGCATGCCGGGTGCGAAGCCGCCCTGGCAGCTGCAAGGCTCGGAGTTCCCTGCTGCCTCCTCACAATAAACCTGGACTGCATAGCTGCCATGAGCTGTAATCCTGCTGTTGGCGGTCTGGCCAAAGGGCACTTAGTCCGGGAAGTAGACGCCCTTGGGGGCGAAATGGCGAAAAATACTGACGCCACCGGGATTCAGTTCAGGCAGCTTAATACATCAAAAGGGCCTGCAGTGAGGTCCTCCAGGGCCCAGTCAGACATGCTGCGCTATCGCCTTTGCATGAAGAAGGTCCTGGAAGATCAAGAAAACCTGGATGTATATCAGGCCATGGTGGGAAGGATCCTGGTCAGGGAAGGACGGGTATATGGGATTGAGACCACGCTCGGGCAAGAGATTCACGGAAGTACTGTAGTGGTCACCACAGGGACATTCCTCAAGGGGCTCATACACATAGGACTCAACCGTTTCCCTGCCGGACGTATGGGCGATCCTCCATCCAACAGGCTTTCGAGGTCCTTGGCGGAACTGGGTTTCCGTATTGGAAGGCTTAAGACAGGCACGACCCCTCGCCTGCACGCACGGTCAATCAACTTTGAAGGGCTTGAAGTCCAGGAAGGTGACAAACAACCAAGGCCTTTTTCATTTATTACGGGAAAAATAAATCTGCCCCAGGTTCCCTGTTACATAACTTATACTAACAGGAAGACACATAAGATCATCCGGGGAGGGTTGGATAGGTCTCCACTTTTTACCGGAATAATCGAAGGTGTGGGTGCCAGATACTGCCCGTCAATTGAGGACAAGGTCTTCCGTTTCCCTGAAAAGCCAAGGCATCAAATCTTTCTGGAGCCTGAGGGACTGGATACGGTTGAGATATATCCCAACGGTATTCCCACAAGCCTGCCTATTGATGTGCAACTGGCAATGGTAAGGAGCATAGAGGGTCTTGAAAACGCAGAGATACTTCGGCCTGGATATGCCATAGAGTATGACTACGCAGACCCTATACAACTCAAGCCTTCCCTGGAGACCCACCTGGTTAAAGGCCTCTTTTTCGCAGGACAGATCAATGGTACATCCGGGTATGAAGAGGCTGCAGCCCAGGGCCTTATGGCAGGTATAAATGCTGCCCGGCAGGTGCGGGAAGAAGATCCGGTGGTTATCGACCGGTCTCAGGCCTATATTGGCGTACTGATAGATGACCTGGTGACCAAGGGCACAAAAGAACCTTACAGGATGTTTACCTCAAGGGCGGAGTACCGGCTGCTTTTAAGGGAGGATAATGCTGACCTGAGGCTCAGGTCTCTTGGAAGGCGTATCGGCCTCGTGGATGATGAGGCCTGGACCCTTTTTGAAAGGAAGCAACAGGAGATTTCACACGGCATCGAAATGATCAGGGGTTTAAAGCTCCGTCCCGGGGCAGAGCTGAATAACTGGCTTCAATCCCTTGGTTCAAAACCCATCAGGCAGCAGGTCAGTATTGAAGACATCCTGCGTCGCCCTGAGGTTGATCTCAAGGCTGTAGCCGAGAGATTTACTGAACTGAAGGACCTGTCCTCTGAAGTGTCATGCCAGGTGGAAATCAAGACCAAGTACTCAGGCTACGTCGTTCGTCAGGAAGCTGAGGTGGCCAAATTCCGAAAATGGGAATCTGTCCGCCTCCCATATGACTTGGACTATAGAGACATTCCCGGGCTGTCAAATGAGATCAAGGAAAAGTTGAGTGTTCAGAAACCTGACTCCATTGGGAGGGCCTCACGTATCTCAGGAATCACACCGGCTGCAATCACGGCAATCCGGATCTACCTGAAAAAGAAGGGGTTGGCTTGATTGGGAAATTCAACCTGAAAGAGGCCCCCTGCTCGACTTCTTCCAGTTCGATGCTGCCTCCCATCTGTCTGGTCAGGTCTCTGGCAAGAAACAGGCCCAGCCCCAGTCCTTCCTCTTTTGTGCTCGCAAATGGCTCAAAGAGCTTGTTACGCATGGTCTCAGGTATCCCTGCGCCATTATCCTTTACCCTGATAGCCACCTGTTCACCGTCCTTTACTGCGCTTATGGAGAGGAGTGTGGCGGCAGTTTCTGATGAAAGGGCATTTTGCCCAAGCAGGAACAGCAGATTTTGTAACAGACCTGGATCTGTCTCAAAGGTGATTTTGCCCGGGCACTCAATACTGATTCCACATGAATGGTTCAAAGAATCTAGCCTTTTCTTTGCATCATCAAGCAGTTCGCAGAGTTCTATGTCCTTGAAATGCGGCTCTCTTTCCGTGTAGAAATTTGAAATTTCATTTACTTGCTTGGCGAGATCTCTGGCCTCTTGATAGATAGCATTTGCCTGGTCCTTTAGTGCTATGTCCGTATTTAGATGTCTTGCGAGCATCTGTGCCTGTCCGGCCAGTATGGCAAGAGGGGTCTTTATCTGGTGGGCCATCTGCGCAGTCATCTGGCCAAGAAGGGCCAGCCTTTCATGCTGCTTAAGCTTTCGTGCCATAAGAAAGCTCTCTGTAACGTCCTGTATCAGGACCAGATCATGAGAGCCGGAAGTTGGCAACTTACTTAATTGAACAGCCGTCTGGTCTAACTTAAGGATTCTGGGACTGTCTTCTTGCAATGATACCAATATACCGGTTAAGGATTGATCGCTTCTCATATCCTCGGGCAGCAGCTCAAGAGCACTTTGGTTTATCTCATTTATCCGGTTGTCCTTAATTTCCATTAAACCTATATGAAGGGCATCAGCCACTTCCCGGAGCCGCTTTGAGGCCTCCATCGCTTCCTGATATTTTGTTGAGGCAAGCCCAACGAGCAAGTCCGAGTGGAAAGATGATGGTTCGGTACTTGAGGCCCTGCGCTTCCGTGAAATCACCACCAGGGCCATACATGTAAAGAGCCAGAGAAGGAGAAGAATGGATAGAGAAAAGAAACAGGTTACTGACATTATACCCCTTTACCATTTTCGGCAAAAGGCTAAAGGAGCTAAATACCACGGAGCTTATTGAAATAATGTTTAAGCCGGTACCATGTAATCCCGAGGTATTCGTGACATGCAAAGTCAGCTTTTCTGAGATTGGTGGGATTAGGCCAAAAATCCCATGGACTCCACTGATTCTGAGACCATTGGAAATCACAGGGGATGGGGTGAACCTTGAGGTCCATGTCTTTTGCAATCAAGAGGACTCTTGGAATATGTGCAGCAGATGTCACAAGGTAGAAGGGCGTTTGCCCCATGATTTCACTTACAGCCCTCATGTTTTCCTCAGTATCCCTGGAGTTTTCCTCCAGAGACACTTCTACGTTTTCTGGCAGACCCAGTTCCTTAAGCCAGGAGTAAGACATCCGTGCCTCAAAAAACGGACAGTTAGTAGGCCTGGTACAACCACCAACAATTACAAGCCGTTTAATAACTGAATTATCTCGACACAATTCCCTAGCTTTAAGTAATCTGAGCCTTGTATTTGTGGTAAGACGGTCTGCAATCGGCCTATCCTTATCAGGGAAAGCCCCTCCGCATAGCATCACCGCTGTGGTTATATTATCGCTTGCAGATATAGTTGAATTGTCAGATTGGACTGAACGCTCAAGGCCCCAAATCAAAAAATTGGCAACAGGAGTGCTTCCGGCTGAGCCGTAAATTAGAAAGGCCAAGACGAATAATGTTCGGGCCAAATTCCGCCGCCGCCTCAGTGGCCAGATGAAAAAGCCAAAAAAAAGGCACACAAATATCATGCCGGAAGGCATCAACAGGAGAGATATTCCTTTTTTAAAAACAAAACCTATGGCATCTAAGTTCATAAGTAACTGGACAGTCTAAAGTTTCTTTAAAAGTTTGAAATTATAAGAAATGAAAAACTGACCGCGTCGTTCCGGCGAAAGCCGGAATCCAGTGTCTTTTCAAAACGTTCCTCAATCTGGATGCCGGATCCGTCATCCCGGACCCCGATCCGGGACCGGCATGACGAGAGAACTTTGGACTCTCAAGATAAGTAATAATTGAGGAATTGAAGGTATTTATTTTAATTTCTTATCCCTAAATTCCTAAATTTATCTGGCGGGGCCGACGAGACTCGAACTCGCGACCTCTGGCGTGACAGGCCAGCGTTCTAACCAACTGAACTACGACCCCATATCTGATGTCTTTTCTCAAAGCATGGTAGGCGGAACAGGATTTGAACCTGTGACCCCCGGCTTGTAAGGCCGATGCTCTCCCACTGAGCTACCCGCCCGTAAAAATGAGGATATTCTGTAACATTTGATTTAATAGGTGTCAAGATAGCAGCTTTCGCACAATCACTAGTGAATAAGATCACCTATACGTTCGAACCTTGGCCAAAATTTATCCGAATTCCAACTCCAATAAATAGTGAATGCTTTACCTTTCACGTCCTTGAGGGATACAAACTTCCAGAATCTGCTATCGTAGCTCTGATCCCTGTTATCGCCCATTACAAAAATCTTGTCCTTCGGGACAGTCACAGGTCCCATGTTATCCCTTCCCGGCAATATTCGAGGATCTGTGTGCTGCATCCCCGGTGGATCAGGAAATAGCTTTCCGTTCACATATACATTCTTGTTTATTATCTGGATCGTGTCTCCCTCTATGCCAATCACACGTTTTATGAAATCTTTTTTTCTGTCCATCGGATAAATAAAGACCGCCACATCTCCGCGTTCAGGTTTCTTGCCCGGTATCCAGAGTTCCCTGGTAAATGGATTTCTGATACCATATATGAATTTGTTTACGAGTATATGATCACCTATGAGGAGCGTACTCTTCATGGAACCAGAGGGGATCTTAAAGGCCTGGACTGCAAATGTCCTGATAAAGAGGGCCAGGACCAGGGCGATGAGGATTGCCTGCAGATATTCCCATGCTACTGACTGCCAAGGGCGCTTATCAGACTGTTTTTTTGCTGAAAAAGTTAACATATTCATAGGGTGCGGATAATAGCTCCATAGATCAAGGACTGCAAGCCTCTTATTACGCTTTCAACACGCTCAGAAAGGCCTCCTGAGGTACCTCCACATGGCCGATGTGCTTCATTTTCTTTTTTCCTTCTTTTTGCTTTTCCAGCAACTTGCGCTTACGAGTGATATCACCCCCATAGCACTTGGCTATAACATCTTTTCTGAATGGAGCAACGCGTTCTTTGGCAATAATATTGCTTCCAATGGCTGCCTGAATCACAACTTCAAACATCTGTCTGGGTATTACCTTGCGCAATCGGCTCACAAGTTCCCGGCCTCTGTAATAGGCCTTGTCCTTGTGTACTATGACAGAAAGGGCATCCACTGGTTGTTTATTAATAAGGATATCCAGCTTAACCAATCTGGCTGGTCTATGTTCAAGGAAGTCATAATCAATAGAAGCATAACCTCTGCTAACAGATTTCAACTGGTCGTAAAAATCCAGAACAATCTCATTGAATGGAAGCTCATATTTTAGCAGTACCCTGCTCTCCGTGAGGTAGCGCATATCTATCTGTCGCCCCCTTTTTTTATCGCACAACTGCATAACAGAGCCAACATATTCCTTGGGGACATAGATCTCCATTCGGACGTAAGGTTCTGCTATTTGCTCTACTTTATCCGCTGACGGCATCTGGGCAGGATTGTGTACATGGACGATTTCCCCGCTGATAAGCTCGATTTCATAAGATACTGACGGGGCCGTACTCATGAGAGACAATTTGTACTCCCGTTCAAGACGCTCCTGCACGATTTCCATATGAAGAAGCCCCAGGAAGCCGCACCTGAATCCGAATCCCAAGGCTGCAGAGCTTTCAGGCTCATAAGAAAAGGCCGGGTCGTTCAGCCATAGCTTTTCCACAGCCTCTTTCAACTGATCATACTGGGCCGGGTCTACTGGATAAAGGCCGCAAAATACCATTGGCTTTACAGGTTCAAAGCCGAACAAGCGGTTTGCAGCAGGATGTCTTTCCTCTGTAATGGTATCGCCTATCCGAGTATCACGCACGGCCTTTATGCCGGCAGTAAGAAACCCCACTTCTCCAACAGTTAGTTGATCCGTATCTATAGGATTAGGGGAAAAAATACCTGTCCTATCCACTTCATAGGCCTGATTCGTAGACATCATGCGTATCCGCATACCAGGCCTAAGTGTGCCCTCTACAACCCTGATCAACACAACCGTTCCTTGGTACGAATCGAACCATGAATCGAAAATAAGTGCCCTAAGTGGTTGATCGGGATTTCCTGCAGGGGCTGGAATCCGGTGTACTACTGCCTCCAGGATCTCTTTTATACCCAGGCCCTCTTTTGCACTTGCCGGTATAGCCTCGGAGGTATCAAGTCCTATGATATTCTCTATTTCTTGTGCAACCTTTTCAGGGTCTGCACCGGGTAAGTCAATTTTATTCAACACTGGTATGATCTCAAGGTCATTTTCCAGGGCCAGATAGACATTGGCCAGGGTCTGGGCCTCTACACCCTGGGTGACATCAACCACAAGGATGGCCCCTTCGCAGGCTGCAAGACTCCTTGAGACTTCATAAGAAAAATCCACATGGCCAGGTGTATCTATCAGGTTAAGCACATATGTTTCTTTGTCCTCAGACTGATATTTAAGCCTTACTGTCTGGGCCTTGATAGTGATCCCTCTCTCCCTTTCTAGCTCCATCTGGTCAAGAAATTGCTGTTTCATTTCCCTGGCGGTCACGGTACCAGTAAATTCCAGAATGCGATCAGCAAGCGTGGACTTACCGTGATCGATGTGGGCAATTATCGAAAAATTACGAATTTTTTTCGGATCAGTCATAAATATTTTCTTCCTGATTACACCGTAAAAGGCGGTTTATACTTTTTTCTTGTCGTCATGCCGGTCCCGGATCGGGGTCCGGGATGACGGATCCGGCATCCAGATCGCGGAACGTCTTGAAAAGACACTGTTTAAAGAAACCTTAAGACTGTCCAGTTTTTAAAAAATGTTTCACGCAAAGGCGCAATTTTTAATTTCCTTTGCGCCTTTGCGCCTTTGCGTGAGGTTCTTAAAACATTTTTTCATGCAAAGTTAAGAAAAAAGAAAAACTTACCGAAGTAATAAATAGACAAAAAAATAAATCATATCTCAGCTTTGCCGGTAAACCGATAATGGAGTCAAATTTAATAGTGGAAGTAATCTATGTGCCCTGGGAACAGCTAAAGTGAAATTTCCTTCTCTGCCAAAAAAATGGGGGCAGCGTCAACGCCCCACACTGGGGTTGGACATAGGTTCACACAGCATAAAAATTGTTGAGCTATCCAGCAACGGCACAAGCCGTACTATCAGGTGCATTGGCCGTGCCTTGGTCCCACCCCAGGCTATAGTAGATGGTTCAATAAAAGAGCTGGATAAAGTTACAGAGGTACTAAAGATACTCTTAGGCAATCTCCGGCCCAAAGTTAAATACGCTGCCACATCTATCGCTGGCTATTCTGTCATTGTCAAGAAAATAATCGTTCCATATCAAGACGAAGGTGAGATAGAACGCAATCTGATTTTCGAAGCAGAAAAATATGTACCCTTTGAAATCGAAGAAGTTTATGTGGATTTTCATGTGCTGGATAGGAAACGCAAAGAAAGCAGCGGGACAGAGATTTTTCTTGTTGCTGCTAAAAGAGAGATTGTTGATGAATACGCCGTCCTTATTCAGGAAGTTGGTTTGTCCCCGGCAGTAGTGGACGTGGATGCATTTGCCCTTGGAAATGCCCTTGAAGGTGCTTTTGGCCTTTTAACTGAACCTATAGTCTTAGTGGACATAGGGGCACAAAAGACAAACGTCAACATAATTCTACAAGGTGCATCTCTTTTTGCAAGAGACATGGCATTTGGAGGAGCTCAACTTACAGAGGCTATTCAGGAAGCTACAGGGCTGGAATATTTAGATGCAGAAAGAATAAAAATTGCCGGATCTGAGGACATGGCAATCATGAAGGAAGTGACACCGGTTTGCAAGGAGTTATGTGGTGTTTGGGCAGAAGAATTGAAAAAGGCAATGGATTTCTATAAGGCAAACTCAAGTACAGAAGGATATCCCACACAACTCTATGCCAGTGGAGGATCTGCCTCTTTAAAGGGGCTTGACAGGCTCTTTGACGACATAATAGGCCTACCGGTAAAGATATTTAACCCCTTACATGGTTTTACTATCGATCATGACATAGAGCCTGAGTATATCTCCTCTGTCGCTCCACAAATGGCAATAGCCACCGGACTTGCGCTGAGGACTCTGACAAAATGATTCAAATAAACCTCCTCCCAGTTCGAGAGTGGCGTAAAAAAGAGGCTGTTCGCCAGCAAATTTCAATCTTTGTCCTGTCTCTAATTCTCTTGATAGTTGGTTTATTAGCTGTTGGATTAACGATCCAAGGAAAGGTGATGGCTCAAAAGCAAGAGCTGGCATCACTAGAAAAAAATAGATCAAAATTTGTTTATGTAAACAAAAAAATAGAAAAAGTAAATAAGAAACGAAAACAAGTCGAAGATAAATTTAAGGCCATAGAAAAACTACAAGAAGGTCGTACAACAACTGTTAGAATCTTGGATGAAATTGTAAGTTCAATACCTATTGATCGCTTATGGCTCACCAAATTAAGCCTTAAGGAAAATAATGTGCAACTTGGTGGAGTCGCCCTTGATAACCACACGGTAGCTCTTTTTATGCGACGTCTGGAAACATCACCAATGTGCAGATCAGTAAACTTGATAAATACCAAGCAGAAGTCAATCCAAGGGCATGATCTTATGGAGTTTGGGCTTCAAGTGAATATTCAAATTCAACAAGTGAACGACAATGACAATAAGTTTACAGAGAGAGCTAAGAAGTCGTGAAATTTAACAAACCAAGCTGGAAGATACCTTCCGGACTTTTTCAAACTGTCTATTCCCTTCCTATTTGGCAGAAGGCCGGCATATGGTTGCTCGCTATAGTTATTCCTATCGCCCTGTTCTGGTTTTTTTTCCTATCCATTCGTTTAGGAGAAATGGAAACCATGTCGGAAAAGATTCCGAAATTGAGGCAAGAGGTGGTCAAGCTGGAAGCAAAATCCAAGCAGATTCCTCAATTGGAAGAAGAATTGACTATCATGAAGGGGGTTTTGCAGAAAGCCTTGAAGCTGCTACCGGAAAAAGAAGACATACCTACATTTTTGCCGGAGATTTCTTCACTTGGTAATGAGGCCAGACTGGATTTTTTATCCTTTAAACCACTGAAGGAACAGCCAAAGGCCTTTTACGCTGCTATTCCCATTAACATAGAATTCAATGGGCCATTTCACAACACAGTCGATTTCTTTGATAATATCAGTCGCATGGCTCGCATCGTGCATATAAAATCGGTCTCAATGGGAAAGGCCAAGCAAACTACGAAGGTCTGGAGTCAGAAGGGATCAGCAACCAGTAACCAAAAAACCGAAGCTACAAGCGAAGCAGCACCGATAAAAGGATCCGGAGAGGGTCTCACTGAAGGTCAAGAGGTTAAGCGTGGCAGTAGCTGGATAATAAGTGCTCGTTGTGAGGCCGTAACATATCGTTTTCTCAGCCCGGAAGAACAACAGGCCAAAAAGAAAAAGAAAAGAAAATAGACGACATGAGCTTGTCAGCAAAAAAAAGAGTTGGTTGTACAAAGTTTGTTATTTATACGAGTCTACTTATCACTATTTCTTTATGTGGCCTTTGTTGTTTGCCCGGCTGTAAAGATAAAACGACCGTAATTCCTGCAGCAGCTTCTATCACGAAAAAAACGACTACAATTAATTCAGAAAAAATAAAGGATTTTCAGGTCAGATTGGAACATCTCATGGAGCCTGTTACTTATTATTACAGCTCGGCTGGAAAACCCGATCCGTTTCAGCCATTTTTGAAAACAACACCGAAAGTTTCCAGGCAACGCCAGAAAAAAGAGGTTAGAAAGCCTGAAATTTGCGCTACAGCATTGGAATGTATGGACGTCGGCCAGCTGACACTGGTAGGCATTATTGCCAATGATAAAGGTAACAGGGTTGCCATGGCCCAGGACGCTGCCGGGATCGGGTACTTTTTGCGGCCTGGTCTGCGGGTTGGATATCGAAGCGGCAGGATTAAAAAGATCCTTCCGGACAGAGTAATCGTAGAAGAAAAACTCGAAGACATCCGCGGCGAGCTGACTTTGCAGGAAAGAGTACTGTTACTGCATCCGGAGGGAAAATAATGGGTTGCCAATGGAAAATCTCATGCCTTTTGATTGTCTTTTTGGTTGGAGTATTCTGGTGGATGCCGGGTAATAGGTCTGTACTGGGTAATGAGCCAAATCAGAGCAGACCGGAGCAAAACGACATATCCCACTGGTTAACTGAGCTTGAATCCCGCCCTCCCAACTCTGGAAATAATACAGAACCGGATGAAACAAAAGATTTTACTGCATCAAAAATTGGTGAGAATCATGGTGATAATTCGGCAACAAAATTGGTGGGTGGCGTTGCCGGAGATAAAATTAATGTGGATTTCTTCAAAGTGGATCTCCACAATGTATTTCGTTTGCTGGGTCAGGTCAGCGGTAAAAACATTGTAGTAGATGAGTCAGTAAAAGGCACCATTACGCTGGCCCTGGAAAATGTGCCTTGGACCTTTGTCCTGGATGTAATTAAGAATTTAAAGGGATTGGATAGCATCGAGCGTAATAATACCATTATGATTTACCCGGCTGATAAATCTCTTGAATGGGGTGGTGGCGAAGAAGCATCTGGTATCCTTGATGTCAAAATTGAAATTCCACTTATTGAGAAAGTCGAGGAACCGGTAATAGAAGAAGTTGCTGAGGGACCAAGCCTGAGATTTATCCGTACTAGCGACATTCAAACTCCTATTGAAGAAGTTGCCAAGGCGCAGGACTTTATCAATAAGGCTGCTAAGCTTGAGAAACAGGGGGCAATTGGCCAGGCATTAAAACTCTATATTGAGGCATCGGATATTTGGCCGGAAAATATATCGCTGGCTAAAAAAATATCGGCATTAGCCCTTGGCCCGGGTGGTCAAGAACTGACAGCTTTTAATTTTGCCAGAAAAGCACTTCGTTTTGCGCCTAAAGACAGCGAAGCAACCACTTTTGCAGCAGTGGCACTGGCCCGAATGGGGAAAAACGATGAGGCGAAAATCTATTTTGAACGTGCAATGGGTGCTGCTGTACCTTCCTTGCACACACTATATAACTATGCGGTCTTCTGTGAGTCTGAAAGTGAGTATCGACAAGCACTTCGGCTGTTAAACAATATAGAGGTCAATTATGAACTTTCGGCAGACGCTATGCTCCTGCGGGCGAGAGTTTATGAACATCTTGGTCAAATTGACAAAGCAATAACTGAATATAGGGCAGTCTTGCAGGGAGGGGCATCAATTCCTCCGGGACCACAGCGATACGCAAAGGAACGAATGGAAATATTGATGGCAGCTAAATAGTGTCTGAAAGAAAAGGCTGTTCAGACACAATTTTGAATTCTAAATTTTGAATTTTGGCAATGAAACTTGAAACTTGAAATTAGAAATTGGGAAAAACAAAAAAATGTAAATGCGTTACCTAATTTCAAATTTCGAATTTCAAATTTCGACAAGTGAGGCTGGTAAATTTGGGCTTTTATGGAGGGATGAAGATGTGCTCCAATATGAATAAATTAAACAATATATTATATCGGATTTGGCATGATATGAGGGGCATGCTTTTGTTATTCCTGATAATTGGATTCATGACCGGGTGCGCAGCCTCCAAGAGAAGCCTTTCAAATGCTCCCCAGGCAGAACCTGATGCAAACGCGAGTTTACAGACTGAAGAACAATCCGGCCCTTCCAGTATTCCTGCTTCATCCCGTCCATCCGTAAGCTGGCAGCCTTCATTCACGGTCGAAGACATTCAAGTTAAAGAAAGCAAGTTAGGGCTTCCTGAGCTAAAGGTTGGCGCAAACATAGAATCTCAAAGCGGAAAAGTAGTCCTGCGGGACATTATCAGGGGGCTGGCAAATTTGAAAGACTTTAATGTTAGCTGGAATAAAGACGCCAACCCAAATGCGTTGGTGGATGTTGACATCAAGGCAGATGATGATTTCTGGGTAGCACTGGACAACGTCCTTCGTCAACTGGATTATTTCTTTGAGTTCAAAAATGACACGCTCATCATTGGCTATAAACAGACAGAGACCTACCAGGTATCCATGCCGAATGTCTCCTACACATTTACTACATCCGTCGGTGGTAATATGCTCGGCGGACCTACCAATACTGATAATATCGGAGAGATAAGTCTTGCTACTGTTCCACCGGAGGCGGAGGAACTTAAGAGGGGAGCCGGGGATTGGGCAGAGGAGAAAACGATCAGGTATGTCAACCGATATGACTTGTGGAAGAGCTTTAGACAAAACCTCGATCAAATACTGGAAATATGGGAGATGCAGAGTGTTGAAAGGGCAACATTAACGTCCGCTGCTGCTCAGGCCTCTCAAGAGATACAAAAAAAGGAGGAGCAATCTCAGAGCAAGGAGGAAAAAACAGAAGAACCCATCACTGCGATGTCCGAAGAATGGGTAAGCTTGGGGAAGGGTTCGTATACCGTTGATGAATCCCTGGGCATCGTAATAGTGAATGCACCATCTTCACTTCAAAAGCGTGTAGCAAATTATATTGATACCTTTAAATCATGGCTGTATCGCCAGGTGTCTATCCAGGCCCACATCCTTGAGGTAGAACTCTCAGAAGGGTCATCAAGAGGAATTGACTGGTCCAAGGTATTTAAGGACGTTGAAAGAGAATCCCGCTTAATCAGTGGCAATATTGAATACGGTGATCAAGGTAATGTGTACGAGGTGAATTATCCAGAACCCGATTTACGTGCTGTCACCCGTCATGGATTGCGCCTGATTTCAAAAGTCAGTTTCGCCCCCACAGATTTCAAATTACTTGTCAACGCACTTGACGAACAGGGTAAAGTGCATACTCTATCAGAGCCTCGTCTGAATCTGCTCAACGGGTCTCCAGGTGTTCTGACAGTTGGTGAATCTATCCGCTATATCCGTGAAGTAACTGCCTTTAGAAGCGGTGAGAGCGGCGAGGTAGATTATACTGTTGTCACTGATGACATCCTGTCCGGCATAGCGTTTTCCGTTGTGTGTAATGTGCTTGGAGATGATGAGGTGGTCTTATATTTGACCCCTGTAACCTCCCAACTCAAAGGTGAAATTGAATACAAGACGTTTGGAGAAGATGGTATGGAAGTCGGGCTGCCCAAAATAAAACTCCGCCAGATGTCCACCATGGCAAAGGTGCGGGACGGTGATTTGCTGATTTTGGGCGGGTTGATTGATGAACTCAGTACCAATAACAGTTCGGAATTACCATTACTTGGGAAGATTCCCTGGGTCAAATGGGCCTTTAGGAATGAGATCAAGTCAAAAATAAGAAAGGAATTGATCGTAATTCTTCGACCTCACATCCTTCCGATGTAAATTCAGGACAGATTACACTGTAAATGCGGGTCAGATTTGTGACCAAAAGGAGCTATCTGACCTTCCCAATCCCCTCTCAGGCCCTTCCCAGGGCCTTTTTGTTAAGGTAAGTCCTCAACTTGAGAGTCCAAAGCTCTCTCGTCATGCCGGTCCCGGATCGGGGTCCGGGATGACGGATCCGGCATCCAGCAGCCATCACCCGGACTTTTTGAGAAGTTACTTGCTAAGTGCTTAACAGCCTTTGTTTGACAATATATCGCCACAATGGTTTATTGAAACATATTTAATATCTTAGGAATAAAATGAAAAAGATAGAAAAAGATAAATCAATAATAAGATTCGGGGTCTCTATTCCTTATGACCTGATTCATGCCTTCGACGAGTACATCAGAGAACGAGAATACAGTAACAGGTCAGAGGCCATTCGTGACCTCATACGGGAAAAATTAATAGGGCAGGAGTGGGAAGAAAAAGAATTTGAAGGACAAGAGGTAGTAGGTATCATCACCTATGTATTTAACCACCACAAGAGGGATTTGGTAGATTCAATAATTGATATTCAACACGATTTCCCAGACCATGTTATAGTATCGCAGCACGTACACCTGGATCATCACAATTGTCTGGAGGTAGCTATTGTCCGTGGGGAACCTAATGCCCTGCGCAATCTTGCCTACAAGTTAAAAGCTCTTAAAGGTGTAAAACACTGTCAGCTTACCATGACTACAACAGGCACCAGTCTCAGTTAACTATCA
>JAJSZR010000035.1:2834-20319 GCA_030262715.1 Deltaproteobacteria bacterium | reverse complement strand
GCGAGTTCGACTCTCGCCTCTCGCACCAGAAAACTTGTTTTTTTGAATACTCTCGCATGATTACCGTTGGCCCTTGACGGGGCCTTTATTTTTCTCCTTAAACATATTAAATAAATAAATGAACTACCTGCAAAATTTCATCTGCTGTTTCTTCCAGAAGAAGATATGGAGTTTTGCGTGCGGCTCAAATTCAACTTGTCGAATTTGTAAAGAAAGGTAAGAAGTTAATGAAAATTACAGTCGAAGATATAGGTCCTATTCAGAAACGTCTTTCGGTAGAAATACCCGCTGACGTGGTATCTAAGGAGTTTGACAGTGCATACAACCAACTGAAAGAGGGTGCAAATATTAAAGGTTTCAGAAAGGGCAAGGCCCCTCGCAGCATACTTGAGCGTCACTACGGTCCACAGGTGGAAAGTGAGGTGCTTGAGAAGCTCATTAAACAGAGTCTGCCTGATGCCCTTAAGGAGGCAAACGTAGAACTGGTACTTGATCCCCAATTGGATTCAACCTCTCCTTTAAAGGCCGCCAAAGCTTTTTCTTATTCGGCCCTTCTGGATCTCTGGCCTGAGTTCGAAGTGCCAAAATATAAAGGCCTTGAATTGGAAGAGCCTGTGGTGGAAGTGAGTGAAGAGGAGATTCAGGAGCAACTTGAGGCCCTGCTATGCCATTTTGCAACAGTAGAGTCTGTGGGAGAAGACCGTCCTGTGGAAAAGGGAGATCTTGCCGTAATTGATTATATAGGGGAGATAGATAGTGAGTCTGTGGATGGCCTTTCGGAAGAAAATTATTATATGGAAGTTGGTGCCGGCTATTTTAATTCCGTGTTTGAGGAACAACTACTGGGAATGACTAAAGGTTCTGAGAAGTCTATTGAGGTCAGCTATCCTGAGGATGCCTTAAATGCAAAGGTCGCTGGTAAGACTGTCCAATTTAAGGTAATGTTAAAAGACATAAAAGAGCGAATATTGCCCGAGTTGGACGACGATTTTGCCAAACAGATCGGAGCAAACATCAAGACCGTTGAAGAATTGAGGGATCGTCTGTGTAAACAGTTGGAGACAGACAAGCAGAAGGCCGCAAAAAGCAGTCTGAGACAGCAATTCCTGGAACAATTGAGAGAGCAGGTGGATTTCCCTATACCTGATAGACTGATTGATGCCAAGCTCACACAAATGGTGGATAACGTGATAGGTCATCTTCAGGAACGGGGTATGGACCTTGAGAGAGCCGGGATGTCGGAGGACAGGCTTCGCGCGAAGATGAGGGAAGACGCTGTTAGCCAAGTGAAGACCGAGATTATTTTAGACAAAATTGCCGAAGTAGAAAATATTGCTGTGGACCATGACGAGGTTTCCGAATATGCTAAGTACGCGGAAAGCCAATCCCAACGGTTAGGCGTGGACAAGAAGCAGTTACAGACCGCAATGGTGCAGAACGTTCTTCCCAAGTTGCGAGCAAAAAAGACCGTGGATTTTCTTTTGAAACAGGCAGTTGTAAAACCGGCCTCCAAGGAGGTTGATTAAATGCCGCTGATACCTATTGTTATAGAACAGAGTCCCAGGGGTGAGAGGGCCTATGATATATACTCGCGCCTCCTTAAAGAGCGCATAGTATTCTTAGGTGGCATAGTCGATGATGAAATAGCCAACCTTATTATAGCCCAGTTTCTCTTTCTGGAAGCGGAAGACCCCAAAAGGGACGTAACACTTTACATAAACTCACCCGGTGGGATAGTTACGGCGGGTTTAGCTATTTATGACACCATGCAGTACATCAGACCTGATGTAAGCACACTTTGCCTTGGCCAGGCGGCCAGCATGGGTGCGATGCTTCTTGCTGCAGGCGCTAAGGGTAAACGTTATACCCTTCCCAACGCACGAATCCTGATTCACCAGCCCATGGGGGGATTCCAGGGCCAGGCAACAGATGTTGATATCCATGCCAGAGAGATCTTGAGGCTGCGTCAGAGGTTAAATGAGATTCTAGCAGCTCACTCCGGTCAGCCTCTTGTAAGGATTCAGGAGGATACGGAGAGAGATTTTTTTATGAGTGGTGAAGAGGCCAGGGAGTATGGCCTTGTAGATGAAGTCATTGCAAAACGAGATATCATTCCCCAGGAGGACAAGCCGAATGGCTAGGACAAAAGATTTTGAAAACCAAGGGAATTTACACTGCTCATTCTGCGGAAAGGGTCAGGAAGAGGTAAAAAAGCTCATAGCCGGCCCGAGTGTATACATTTGTGATGAATGTATAGAACTTTGCAATGATATAATAGCCGAGGAATATGACAGGGAAGACGAGGTCGGTAGTGCAGAGAACAAGATCCTCAAACCCGCTGAAATTAAGGCCCTTCTGGACGAGTATGTTATTGGCCAGGAAATGGCCAAGAAGATTCTCTCTGTCGCTGTACACAACCATTACAAACGCATTGACTCCGGGATCAATATGGAGGATGTGGAGCTCCAGAAAAGCAACATCATACTCATCGGACCAACCGGCAGTGGAAAGACCCTTTTAGCTCAGATTCTGGCCAAAATCCTTAATGTACCATTCACACTGGCAGACGCCACCACACTGACAGAAGCAGGCTATGTAGGGGAGGATGTGGAAAATATTATACTGAACCTCTTACAGGCATCTGACTATGATGTGGAGCTTGCAAGTCGTGGAATCGTATATATAGATGAGATCGACAAAATCGCAAGAAAGACAGACAGTGCCTCCATTACAAGAGACGTGTCAGGAGAGGGCGTTCAACAAGCACTTCTGAAGATCATAGAAGGTACCGTGGCCAATGTGCCCCCGAAGGGTGGGCGCAAACATCCCCAGCAGGACTTTGTTAAGATTGATACGACTAATATACTATTTATATGCGGTGGTGCTTTTGTAGGCCTGGATTCCATTGTCAAGACAAGAATGGGCAAGTTCTCCATAGGTTTTGGCGCGGATGTTCAAGGCGCACGGGATCTTTCGTTGGGTGAGATTCTCAAGGAAGTTCAGCCGGAAGACCTAATAAAATATGGGCTGATCCCGGAGTTCGTTGGCAGAATTCCCGTTGTTGCGACATTGGAGGAATTGGACGAAGATGACCTGGTGAAGATCCTCCGGGAGCCCAAAAATGCTCTGGTGAAGCAGTTTCAGAAGCTTTTTGCAATGGATGATGTTGATCTCCACTTTACCGATGGGGCAATAAGGGCCATTGCGCAGGAGGCGACAAAGAAAAAGACAGGGGCCCGGGGGCTACGGGCTATTCTGGAGCAGGCCATGTTGAATGTGATGTATGAGCTCCCATCCAGGGAAGGTGTCAGGGAGTGCGTGATAAGTGAGGATGTAATCCTCAATAAGTCAGAGCCTATACTTCTCTACGAACCCCAGGCCAAGGCCTCCTAGTAGGTCATAGATTATGAGTGAAAAAAAGAAAAATTTGATTGTTTCACTTCTGCCCCTTCGCGATATTGTCCTTTTTCCGCATATGGTGGCCCCTCTTTTTGTCGGGCGCGATAAGTCAGTAGAGGCCGTAGAACAGGCCATGTCTTTGGAGCAGGAGATATTATTAGCTGCCCAAAGGAATGCCAAGGTGGATGATCCCAAGGAGAAGGATATCTATCGGATAGGGACCCTGGGCACAATACTCCAGTTGCTTCGTCTGCCTGATGGCACGGTCAAGGCCCTGATAGAGGGTAAACGACGGGCCGAGATCAAACATTATGTTCCCAATCAGGAATATTTTGTGGTGGAGGCAGAGCCCTTGCCACAAATATCAGATCGCTCGCCTGAGATAGAGGCCCTTATACGAGTCACGGTTAGTGCCTTTGAGGAGTATGCAAAATATAACAAGAAGATGCCCTCTGAAGTAGCCCTTTCTATTTTTTCCATAACGGATCCTTCCCGATTAGCAGATACCATTGCTTCCCACATACCGCTAAAGGTCCATGATAAACAGTCCCTGCTGGAGCAGGTCCATCCAGTCAGACGTCTTGAACGGCTTTATGAGCTAATGCGTGCTGAGATCCAAGTCATTCGGATGGAGCAGCGTGTCAAAGAGCGCGTTAAGAAGCAGATGGAAAAAAATCAGAAAGACTATTATCTCAATGAGCAGATCAGGGCCATTCAAAAGGAGATGGGTCAGAAAGAGGACTCCCAGGCCGATCTAAAAGATCTTGAGCGCCGCATAAAACGCAAGCGTCTCTCCAAGGAGGCAGCGGCCAAGATTCGTCGGGAATTCAAGAAACTTAAGATGATGGCCCCCTTGTCCGCCGAGGCCACCGTGGTGAGGAATTATATTGACTGGATACTAGTGCTACCTTGGTTTGAGAAGACCAGGGACAAACACGACATAGTTGAAGCAGAGCGAATCCTGAACGAAGACCACTATGGCCTGGAAAAACCCAAGGAGAGAATTCTGGAATATCTGGCTGTTCAGAGCCTGGTAAAAAAGATGAAAGGGCCGATCCTGTGTCTGGTCGGGCCTCCCGGCGTTGGGAAAACCTCACTTGCGAGATCCGTGGCCCGGGCCTTGGGGAGGAATTTTGTGCGCCTTTCCCTCGGAGGTGTGAGGGATGAGGCAGAAATCCGCGGCCACCGGCGGACATATATTGGCGCAATGCCTGGGAAAATCATCCAGTCGCTCAGAAAAGCCAAGTCCAACAACCCTGTGTTTTGCATAGATGAGGTGGATAAGATGAGTTCAGACTTCCGTGGAGATCCTGCATCTGCCCTCCTGGAGGTTCTGGACCCGGAGCAAAACTTTGCTTTTAATGATCATTATTTGGATCTGGATTATGATCTTTCCCAGGTGCTGTTTATCACAACTGCAAATGCCCTTCATTACATCCCGCTACCCCTCCAGGACAGAATGGAGATTATAGAACTTCCGGGATATACTGAGGAGGAAAAGCTGGAGATAGCAAATGGTTACTTGCTCCCAAGGCAGCTTGAAGCTCATGGCCTGAAGCCTGAGCAGCTCCAGATAAGTAATGGAGCCATTTTAGAAATAATTCGTTCTTACACCAGAGAGGCCGGTGTCAGAAACCTTGAGCGTTTTTTGGCTTCAATCTGCCGCAAAGTGGCTGTGGAAGTAGTACGTAATCGAGACAAGAACCAGGTAATCAAGGTCAACCAGTCGTCTCTCAATAAGTACCTCGGCGTCCCCCGTTATCGTTTCGGACAGACAGAAGAGAGCGCTCAGACAGGAGTGGCTACAGGTCTTGCCTGGTCCGAAACCGGAGGGTCCCTGCTTCAGATAGAGACCGTCCTTATGCCTGGAAAGGGTAAGCTAACCATTACAGGGAAGCTGGGTGATGTTATGCAGGAATCTGCACAGGCAGCTATGAGTTATGTGCGATCAAGGGCCCATGAGTTCAGGTTGCCCTGGGATTTTTATCAAAAAGTTGATATTCACGTACATGTACCTGAAGGCGGCATACCCAAAGATGGACCATCGGCAGGTATCACCATTGCCACAGCAATAGTGTCCGCCCTGTTAAAGATTCCTGTCAGGCACAATGTGGCCATGACAGGGGAGATCACCTTGAGGGGTAGGATACTCCCAATAGGTGGTCTTAAAGAGAAGCTCCTTGCAGCGAGACGCGGTGGTATTGAACGCGTTTTAATGCCAAAGGAAAATGAGAGAGAATTAAAAGAAATTCCTGCCAAGGTGACACGCTCTATTCATATCCAGTCGATTGAGCACATGGATGACGTGTTAAAATATGCCCTTGTCCTCGAAGATCCGGATAGCCTGTTTGCCGGCCAGGGCTCCTCAGAGGTGCCATATTGGTTTACAAAACAAGAGCGGCAGCCCGAGATTCATCCACCTCATTAATTTTGCTAGTGGTTCTTCTGATTACAGACCTCGTTAAGTGGGTTAGTAGTTGATTAGTTAAGTAGTTATTATTATTTGGATTTATATGGTTTGTATAGAAATTGGACACTTGATGTAGTTGAAGCTCTAATATGCTGATTTAACATATTTATTTTCCGACTCAACGACTCAACGACTCAACGATTTAACGATCTCTGGATTAAACATTTTCGTCATTAGTATCGATAAGCTCGCCAGGGGGCAGAGCCTCGGATCAATCTAATTTTAAGAGAGGGACGAAATATGTTAAAGAGTATCTTTGCGTCTATTTTTCTGGTTCTTTTTCTATTCATTTCTGCCTTTGCGGCAATAAATCTTAACACTGCGGATAAGGCCGCTCTTGAATCCATAAGCGGAATCGGTCCGGCCAAGGCAGAGGCCATAATAAAATACAGAGATGAGCATGGTTCATTTAAAAGTGTGGACGAACTTTTGAACATTAAGGGTATCGGGCCGAAAATGCTTGAAGATATCAAGGAACAGGTGGAAATTACGAAATAGGTCGTCATCCATCCGAGATTCTCAAGCACAAAAAAACTGAACGTTCTTTCCGAGTAATGCTCTGCCCGCTAGTTTAGTGAAAATTAAAATCGGAGGACGATAGGTGAACCGAGAATGGTTTGCAATCAGAACTCAGCCAAGAAAAGAGCAGGTTGCAAGGGAACATTACGAACAACAAGATTTTATAGTCTATTTGCCTCTTATTCTTACAATTCGACGGCACGCGCGCAGGGTTGATAAGATCCCTCGTCCTTTATTTCCTGGATACATTTTCTTACATCTTTCCAGGGAAGATCGTAGGTGGAGTACTATTGGGAGTACTATCGGGGCAATCGGTCCTGTTCGATTCGGTAAATATTATCCGCCCGTGCCGGACTGGGTTATTGAAGGCCTGCGCGACCGTGAGGATGAAAAAGGTCTTATTTCTCTGGGATCTCAGTATGGGTCCACATTCAAGTCGGGTGATAGAGTATCTGTGGTTCTGGGAAATTTGGAATATATTGAAGGAATTTTTCAGGCAGACCGAGGGGAAGACAGGGCACTGATACTTATGGAGATACTCCGCCGGCAGGTATCAACCCTGGTGCCGTTTTCGGCGTTGAAGGCTGCGTAAACAGTATGTACAGGCACGAGTGCCATTTTGTTCACCTGCTTGACTTGATATCTGTATGCAGTTACATTCAAATTACCGTTCATTACGTGAACGGCATATTCAGACTTGAAGGATGAAAAGATGCTAGCAAAATGGGTGATTTTCACCCAAATGGCGGTAGCTTGCTTGTTTTATATATTAATTTTTTCCTTCTTTTGATCTCTTGAGATTCTTCCAGAAATATCTACCCAAGACACATTATTCCATTATTCCAACACTCTAATTATATAGGACGTAACTTCTCAACAACTCAGGGTAAGATGTCTGGATTCCGGCTTTCGCCGGAATGACGTTTGGATGTAAATGCCCGTCATTCCTGCGAAAGCAGGAATCCAGTGAATAGTCGCAAAATGTAATCTGCCCCAACTTATTGAGAAGTTACTATAGGACGTCTCTTTAAATGGTATTTGACGATGGACTGCGGTGCAGTCTTTTCAGACTTCTCCAGACTGATCCCCGGATAAGCCAGCGTGCCCTGGCAAAGGCACTTGGTGTCAGCTTAGGCAAGGCGAATTATTGCCTCAAGGCTTTCATAGACAGGGGATGGGTAAGGCCCCGATGCTTTCAGCACAATGAAAACAAACGGGGTTATGCATACATCATTACTCCTGACGGATTGGAGGCAAAAGAGAGGATAACCGTTCGGTTCTTGCAATGCAAATTGACGGAATACGAGGCCCTGCAGGAGGAAATTAAAGAGTTGCGGCAGGAGATACAGAACTATCGGCCATAGGAGAATGACAGATGTCAGTACACGATGAGATTCGGCAATTCATTATAGATAATTTCCTTATGGGACAGGACTCGGACAGCTTGAAGGATGATAGCTCATTCCTGGAGGAGGGGGTTATAGACTCCACTGGTGTCCTGGAACTAGTGGGTTTTCTGGAAGAGAACTATGAAATAAAGGTGGAGGATGAAGAACTGATACCGGAGAATCTGGATTCCATACAAAATATCTGTGCCTATCTTGAAACTAAGTTGAGCGGTTAGCTATTAGTTTAATGATTACAGGATGTTTTGCTATTACAAACTTTTACCCGTTGGGTGCCATGGTTACTTGGGTTACTTGGGTTACTTGGGTTACTTGGGTTTGTTGGGTTGTTGGGTTTGTTGGGTTAAAACTTCTATGACGATAAGACGTTTTGAAGATTTCGAAAAAATCTATAACCAAGCCAAAAAGGTATCGAAGATGGACTCAGGCTTCATAAAATATCTACGTTCTCAACTCAACAAACCCAGTTAACCCAACAACCCAACAAACTCAATTGCGGCCGTGACGTTAATAGACCTGTTTAAAAGCGCTGTAAATCGATTCCCTGATAATGTGGCTGTTAAGGACCGTCGCCATTCCTTGACCTACAAGGAATTACAGTCTTTGGCAGATGGACTGACTGCTTTCTTAATAGGTGCGGGCTTTGCTCATGGTGACCGGGTGGGCCTTCTTGTAGATAGTTCTGTTCAGTATGTAGTGGCATATCTGGGGATTTTACAGGCCGGGTGTATAGCCATTCCTCTCAACACTGACAATTCCCGGAGGAACCTGGATTTTGTGTTGCAGCAGTGCGGTGTAAAGTGTCTCATAGGACAGAGCAGGTACCTGAGCCGCTATCAACTTTGGTCGATGGATATATCCATCATTTGTTCGGATTGGTCGGATGCCCTAAAAAAGGGAGATAAGGGACCAGGGCGTGGTGTTATCAGATGGGAGCAGGCCATAGAGAAGATCCCGGATGTAGATGCCTTCCCGGACCTTTCCAACGCCGACCTTGCCTGTATCCTTTTTACCTCCGGCACCACGGGTGAGCCCAAGGGTGTCATGCTGAGTCACGGTAATCTTGTAGCAAATACCCGGTCCATCGTTTCCTACTTGCATCTCAAAGAGACTGATAGCATACTGGCAGTCCTGCCTTTTTTTTACTCCTATGGAAGTTCTCTGCTCCATACCCATCTAGCAGTAGGCGGAACAGTTCATATTGAGGGTCAATTCGTTTATCCCAACAAGGCCCTTGAACGTATGGCTAATGAGAGGATTACAGGTTTTGCCGGAGTGCCCTCTACATTTGCACTGCTGCTTCACCGGTCTAACTTCAATAACATGCGGTGGCCCTACCTTCGTTATGTTACGCAGGCAGGGGGGGCTATGGCCCCATCCCTTGCAAAAAGGCTTGGGGATGTTCTGTTGGATGCGGATATTTACATCATGTACGGACAGACAGAGGCAACGGCACGTCTTTCGTATCTCCCGCCCGACCGGTTCGTGGATAAGCTCGATTCAATAGGAAAGGCAATCCCCGGCGTGGAGTTAAGGGTAGTGGATGAAAAGGGTCATCAGGTCAGTCCTGGGCAGATAGGGGAAATCATAGCAAGGGGTGAGAATATTATGCAGGGCTATTGGGGGCAGCCTGAAGAGACTGCCAAGGTGCTGCGAAATGGATGGCTTTACACCGGAGACCTGGCCAGGGTGGACGAGGAGGGGTTAATATATATAGAAAGTCGTAAAAGCGATATAATCAAAAGCGGGGCTCACCGCATAAGCCCAAAAGAGATCGAAGAGGTTATGGCGGCATGGCCCGGAGTGCACGAGGTAGCTGTAACTGGTTGTCCGGATCCTATCCTCGGAGAGGCAATATGGGCCTTTGTTGTACCTGAAGGGAATCAAATTTTGGAGCATAAGGCCATTATTCGCCACTGTCATAATAACCTTGCCTCTTTTAAAGTTCCGCATGAGTTAGTGGAACTGACAGAATTGCCAAAGACTACATCCGGAAAGATTAAGAAAACCTTTCTCAGAAATGAGTACGCCATAAGCTGAATAATACAATGGAGAGCCCATGAAACAATGCATACGGTGTATCCTTGACGAAAATTTTCCCGGAATCTCCTTTGATGAAACCGGGCTGTGTTTTTTTTGTCGCCAAGCTGCCAGTGAGCAGCGACAACAGGTCCTTAAACAAGAATATGCCGGGAAATTTGAAGAGCTTTTGGAAAAACGTCGCGGAAAGGGGCCATACGATGTGCTTATGGCCTATAGCGGAGGCAAAGACAGCACATATACTCTGGATATTTTTTGCAACACCTATGGGTTGAGAGTCCTCGCTTTTACTTTTGATAATGCATTTATCTCTCCCTTTGCCATAGAAAACATCCATAACATAACTGAAAAGCTGTCAGTGGATCATACCTTTTTCCGGCCGAATTTTGCTCTTATGCAAAAGATTTTTTCAGAAGCCGGGAAGCGTGATCTTTTCCCGGACAAGGCCCTTGAACGTGCAAGCTCAATATGTACTTCCTGCATAGGATTTGTGAAATCCCTTATGCTAAAGACAGCCTTGGAAAAGGGTATTCCTTTTGTGGGTTTCGGCTGGTCCCCGGGCCAGGCGCCCATACAATCATCTGTCATGCAGACCAATCCGAGACTGGTGGCCATAGCACAAAAGAGTTTTTGGCCAAGGCTTGAGGCAGTGGTGGGACACGACCTCTCAGCTTACTATCTCTCGAAAGCAGACCTCGCAAGACCTATAGATGAATATCCGGTTAACGTCCATCCATTCGCTTTTCATCCCTATGACGAAGAGGCAATAAAGGCCCATATTATTTCTTTGGGCTGGAAAGTGACAGAGGATACTGATCCCAATTCCACTAATTGTCTGCTTAATGCCTTTGCCAATCAGGTTCATTTAGAAAGATGGGGCTTTCATCCTTATGCATGGGAGATAGCAGGTATAGTCCGTTCCGGTGGTTTATCCAGAGAAGAAGGTCTGGCGAAAGTCAACGAACCCCCTAATCAGGTGCTTGTGTCACGTGTAAAGGAACGATTGGGTCTGTCTTAATGGTAAGCGTTTACAGGGCACCGCATCTGCTTTGTTGTCGGGTACTTGAAGTACAGGAAGTACGTCTGCATACCCGTACGCCTTGCATCTGCAGCACCCTGTAAACGCTTACACAGTTTAAACAGTTTACCGTGAAAAAAGCCCTAAAAACTGATTTCGCTCAAAATGCTCCGGATGCAAGGCGCGCAAATCCTGAGGAACGAGGCGTACTTGGCGTACGTCGCAGTGACAAAGGATGTAGCGCAACGCAGCAGGTGGGGTATTTTCAGAGGAATCAGAGTATGAAGATAATGACAATAGCCGGTGCCAGACCCAATTTTATGAAGATGGCCTCAATTGTAGAAGCCATTCGATGTCACAACGGGGCCGGCAGTTCACCTGTAATCAAACATATCCTTGTGCACACAGGGCAACATTACGATGAAGGCTTATCCAAGTGTTTCTTTGACCAACTTGGTCTCCCGCGTCCGGATGTGAATCTGGAGGTTGGATCCAACTCACATGCCCAACAGACTGCTGAGATCATGCGGCGCTTCGAACCGGTACTTCTGGCTGAGCGCCCTGATGTGCTTATTGTAGTTGGGGATGTGAACTCCACTGTGGCCTGCGCCCTGGTGGCGGCCAAGACCCAATATCCTTCACAGAACCAAATTGATATGGAGCGTCCTCTCATTGTCCACGTTGAGGCAGGATTGCGATCAGGGGACCGCTCCATGCCGGAAGAGATAAATCGTCTTCTGACTGATGCCTTGAGCGATGCCTTGTTTGTCACTGAGGAGGTGGCAGTTACGAACCTATTACGAGAAGGCATACCCAGGGAGAAAATCTTTTTTGTTGGAAACGTCATGATTGATACCTTGCACCGGCACCTGGAAAAGGCCCGCAGGTCTGAGATCAAAAAGACCCTTGGAATTAACGGTCGTTATGGCATCGTAACCCTGCACAGGCCCAGCAACGTGGATACCAGAGATGCCCTGGAGTCCTTGATCCGGTGCTTTCAACAAATTAGCAAGGATTTGTTATTACTTCTTCCTTTACATCCCAGGACAAAGGCCAGTCTGGAGAGGTTCGGATTACTGGAAGAATTTAATCGTACTCAAGGGATCAGTCTAATCGACCCTTTGGGCTATCTGGACTTTTTGAACCTTCTGGATTCGGCCACAATGGTATTAACTGATTCCGGTGGCATTCAGGAAGAGACAACGGCCTTGGGTGTACCATGTATAACTCTCAGGGAAAATACCGAACGTCCGGTAACCATAACCATGGGTACTAATTATCTGATAGGAACAGACCCTGCCAGGATTCTGGCCACTGTTACGGAAATATTGTCTGGAAGAGGCAAGAGGGGAAAAATACCTCCATATTGGGACGGCCTTTCAGGTGAACGGATTTTGGCCAGTCTGACAGATATGTATTGAACCTAAATTGAGCGATTAGCCTTTAGCGATTAGCTATTAGTTTAATGATTACAGGATGTTTTGCTATTACAAACTTTGGATCTGTGCGGTTAAGAAATTATTCAAAATCAATCACGAAAACACGAAGGTACGAAAACACGAAACAAGACATAGAAATGGACTTAACGCCCTTCGGGCGGACTTAGAAAATTTTCGACTCAGATTTCAAGGATTACACAGTATAAACCTAACCCATTTATCCAAAAGCTAACCGCTAACCGCTAATGGCTGAAAGCTAACCGCACAGATTGGGTTTTTTCAGCGGAATCATATATGAGTTTCATTTTACTGACGGTTGATGTCGAGGATTGGTTCCAGGTGGAAAACCTCCGTCCCCATTTTCCTCTTAACTCCTGGGATTCCTGTAAGCTTCGCGTCGAGGGCAACACCCACGTCCTCCTTAATTTGTTTGACCGTTTTCATGTTTTAGCGACCTTTTTTGTGCTTGGTTGGATAGCTGAACGTTGTCCTGGTCTAGTGAAGGAAATAAAGATTCGTGGCCATGAAGTGGCGTCTCACGGGTATGGCCATCAACTTTGTTATGAACTCTCCTTCTCTGAGCTCAAGGAAGACCTATATCGAAGTAAGTCCCTTCTTGAGGATATCACAGGCCAGCCGGTTTATGGCTATCGTGCCCCGAGCTTTTCTATAACTCAAGGACTTTTGGATCTTCTTAAAGAGCTCGGCTATCGTTATGATTCCAGCTACAATGATTTCTCCATACACAGTCGATACGGGAAGATGGATAGTATTCGAGAGCGCTTCCTGAATGGAAGGTTGAATGAAGAAAATAGTTTTACAGAGCTACCGATAAGCAATCTGAAACTGGGTGGGAAAAGCATCCCCTGGGGCGGAGGCGGCTATTTCCGGTTATGGCCGTTTTGGTTATTTAAACTGGGTGTAGTCCAGATTCTGCGACGACGAGAATATTACCTGTTATATTGCCATCCATGGGAATTTGATCCTGATCAGCCCAGAGTGGATGGTATGAGACTGGATAGGCGTTTTCGTCACTATGTGAATCTCGCTGGAACATCAGACAGAATGAGTAGTTTTTTGACCAGCTTTCGTCAGCATGAATTTATAACTTGTTCCCGGTTTTTGAACCTTTAGTTGGGTTGATTGGGTTGATTGGGTTGATTGGGTTTATTGGGTTTATTGGGTTTATTGGGTTTATTGGGTTTATTGGGTTAAAACTTCTATGATCATAAGATGTTTTGAAGATATTGAAGCCTGGCAAGAGGCGAGAAGGCTCGTAAATCTGGTTTATGAGGCAATTAACGGGAATCAAAACTTTCAAAAAGATTATCGTCTCGTTAATCAAATACAAGGAGCAGCGGTTTCGGCGATGTCAAACATAGCCGAAGGTTTCTCTCGTAGAAGTAATAAAGAATTCATTCAATTTCTTTTTATATCTAAAAGTTCAGCCGCAGAAGTTCAAAGCTAGCTATACGTTGCTTTGGATCAGTCATATATAGATAAGGAAGCGTTCGAAAAAATCTACGCCCAAGCAGAGAGAGTCTCTAAAATGAATTCCGGCTTCATAAAATATCTACGTTCTCAACTCAACAAACCCAAATAACTCAACAAACTCAAATAACTCAACAAACTCAAATGACCCAACAACTTATTCTACCACATGGCGGCAAATTACAGAATCTTATAGTTTCTGCAGAACGGGCACAGGTACTGCGCCAGGCTGCGGTAGATTTGCCTTCCATTGATCTTACACAAAGGCAAGAGTGCGACCTTGAGCTCCTGCTGAGCGGAGCTTTTTCGCCGCTTACCGGGTTCATGGATCAGGAGACCTATGATAGCGTCCTTGATACCCTTCGTCTTCCTGACGGAACAGTCTGGCCTATTCCGATTACTCTTGATATCCCGGAACGGGTGGCGAGGTCTCTCCAGGTTGGACAGCAGGTAGCCCTTTGCGACCAGGAAGGGTTCATGCTGGCCGTCCTCACAGTTGATGAAGTATGGCAACCGGATAAAAAGAAAGAGGCCCGGAAAGTCTACACTACGGATGAAACCTCACACCCGGGAGTAGCGCATCTTTTTGAGCACGCCGGACCTTACTATGTGGGCGGTATAGTCGAAGGACTTCATCTTCCCATCCATTTTGATTACAAGACCTTACGTCTGACTCCATCTGAGACACGGGCCTATTTTAAGAAAGTAGGCTGGAGGCGAGTAGTGGCCTTCCAGACACGTCGGCCCCTGCACAATGCCCACAAGGCCTTGACCCTTCTGGCTGCTAATGAGGCCCGAGCCAACATCCTTCTCCATCCTGTAGTTGGTTCCACAAGTCCGGGGGATATCGACCACTATGCCAGGGTCAGGTGCTATCAGGCCATTGCTCAAACATATCCCAAAGGTTCTATTTTCCTGAACCTTCTACCTTTAGCCATGCGCATGGCCGGGCCTCGGGAAGCCCTCTTGCAGGCCATTATCAACAAGAACTATGGCTGTACCCATTTTATAGTTACACCCAATCACGCTGACCCATTTACTACCACTGAACGACCGGCTTATTATCCTCGCTTTGGAGCATTGGAGCTATTAGAACAATTCGAGAAGGAGTGTGGAATAACCACTATTTCATTCAGCCGGATGGTCTATGTGGAGGAGAAGGCCCAATTTTTGTCGGAAGATGAATGTCCTTCTGGAGTTGTGCCAAAGCGCCTGACAGCTTCGGAGCTGCGTCGTCGCTTAGAGTATGGTCTTGAGATCCCGAACTGGTTTTCCCCTCCAGAGGTGGTGACTGAGCTCAGGCGGGCTTATCCCCCCCGCAGCAGTCAAGGTTTTACGGTCTTTTTTACAGGTCTTTCAGGTTCTGGAAAGTCGACGGTTGCCAAGATCTTGCTGACAAGATTTCTGGAAATGGGTGACAGACCTGTGACACTCCTTGATGGAGATATTGTACGCAAGCATCTTTCAAGCGAGTTAGGGTTTTCGGAGAAAGATCGGCATACAAATGTTATTCGAATTGGTTTTGTGGCAAGCGAGATCACCAAAAATCGTGGCATCGCCTTATGTGCTCCGATTGCTCCCTATGAGCGATCAAGGCGACAGAACAGGGAGCTGATTTCCCGATATGGTGGTTACATCGAGGTCTATCTCTCAACTCCTTTGGAAGTCTGTATGAAACGGGACCGTAAGGGGCTCTATGCCAAGGCCCTTGCTGGAAAAATAAAGGGGGTCACAGGAATTAACGATCCATATGAAGAGCCAATTAATGCTGATGTAGTAATTGATACCATAGACGTTGGACCAGAGGAGGTAGCTCAGGAGGTACTGTTTTGTCTCAAGAGTAAGGGGTATGTAGGGAAGGTCTGAGGGTAAGCGTTCACAGGGCACCGCATCTGCTTTGTTGTCGGGCACTTGAAGTACAGGAAGTACGTCTGCGTACCCGTACGCCTCGCATCTGCAGCACCCTGTAAACGCCTACAAAATAACTCTCACAGAGTTAGGTCCAAAATATAAGACTTGTCTTCTCTGCGGTCTCAAGCGACTGTGAGGAGCGGGCGAGAGGAGAAGATATCTCTCACAGAGTTCACAGAGCACACAGAGGAATAATTTTTCCTCATCAGCTATGAACTCAACAAACCATGGCACCCAACAAACCGTCGTGCCTAATCCTCTAATCCTGAGCGCAGCGCTAATCCTCTAATCCTTCTTTTCCTTCGGCGTCTGTGTGGATCTGTGGTTGTGCGGAGACGTTTATGAAGAATGTTTACTTGTTTATTCTACCTCTAATTTTTATTTTTTATGGATGTGAAAATCAATCTACTAATACTGTTGCTACAGAGGTAAAACCTGTGAAGATTATGGATTTATCATCCTATTCGGATACACGGCCTGGCAGAGAGTTAAATATACTATTTTTACATCATTCGTGCGGCGGCCACTGGATGGCTGACAGAGGTCATGCCAAGGGTGAGAATTGCATTTATGAAGCTCATCCCAATGGTGGCGGTCTCCGTTCGCTATTGGAGAAAAATGGCTATAAGGTTCACGAGGCCTCTTATGGTTCAATTGTTGGAGACAAAACGGACATAGAGGACTGGCCTGCCAAATTTAGGGACCAAATAGACCGTATTCTGAAAACCGATATGCAGGATCAAATGTACACCGATGGTTCTGTAAATAATATCGTGATGTTCAAATCATGTTTTCCAAACAATAATTTTGAACCTGACGGGTCAAAAAAAGGCAGAACAGTTCAGAGTGCTATGGAGGCTTATAGCAGTCTTCTCCCATATTTTCGTGAACATTCCGAGATCCTCTTTATCGCCATCACTGCTCCCCCGCTTGTACAACGTTACGAGACTACAAATCCCATAAAGGCCTTTATTAAAAAGTTACTCGGCAGGTATAAAAATGTCCAGGCTACTGGCATTTGCGCCAGAAGGTTCAATAACTGGCTTAAGGATGCTGAATCAGGATGGCGCAGCAAATATGATCTCAATAACGTAGTCGTATTCGATCTCTATGATATTTTGACTAGAGACGGCCAATCAAATTGGGCTGGGTACCCGACACAAAATGGCACAAATAGCCATCCAAGCAGTGAGGGAAATTCCATTGCGGCAGAGAGATTCGTGCCCTTTCTCAATAGGGCAGTCAGACGCGCAGGACTTGTTGCTAATGCGTCGTAGCTTATGTATTGGCGTCAATATGCTCACCACTGAGCCACAGAGACAAAATCCTCTATATACTCCGTGTCTCTGACAAGTACAGCGAGTAGGCGGTGAATATATTTTTTGGCGTCTGTGTCTGATTTTGATTTGGGGGTCGAAATTCAGGGATTTGTGTTGTAGATTTTATAAAATTGGCCCTAGAAATTAAGGAGATATCTTGATGAGTATTAGTTTAAACCTAATAAAGATGTTGAATGCGGTTGATCCGTCTATTCGAGAAGTGTTGTATGCCATTCTTGAAGAGATTGAGAAGCAGCAGAAAGAGAGGGTTACCAAAGAAGAATTCAATGAATTGAAAGAAATAATAGCTGATCTTAGTGGGAATGTTCGAGGACTTGCCGAGGCCCAGAATCGCACTGAGTCAAGGGTCAGTGAGCTTGCCGAGGCCCAGAATCGCACTGAGGCAAGGGTCAGTGAGCTTGCCGAGGCCCAGAATCGCACTGAGGCAAGGGTCAGTGAGCTTGCCGAGGCCC
>JAJSZR010000035.1:0-2734 GCA_030262715.1 Deltaproteobacteria bacterium | reverse complement strand
GGGTCAGTGAGCTTGCCGAGGCCCAGAATCGCACTGAGGCAAGGGTCAGTGAGCTTGCCGAGGCCCAGAATCGCACTGAGGCAAGGGTCAGTGAGCTTGCCGAGGCCCAGAATCGCACTGAGGCAAGGGTCAGTGAGCTTGCCGAGGCCCAGAGGAAGACAGAAGAAGAGATACGGAAGTTGATCAAAGGTTTTCGTAGTGTTCGCAGGGAGGTAGGGGGTTTATCAAGGAGCGTGGCCTATGCCCTTGAGAATGAGGCTTATCGGCATCTACCTGGTTTTTTGAGGGAGAGATACGGTCTTGAGGTGAAAGATCGGATCATCCGGGCAGAGATACAAGGCGAAGAGATAAACCTGTTTGCCAGAATAAAGCGCAATGGTCAGGAAGGCTTTTTGGTTGGTGAGTCTGTTCTTCGTTTGGATGATCGTTCCAAGTTAAAGCAGGTATGTAAGAAGGTTGAGGCAGTCAAAGAGAGTCGAGGAGGAGAGGTAACTCCCATAATTGTTACTCATTTTGCCACAATAGATATGCTTGAACGGGCCGAGAAGGCTGGTTTCATCGTGGTGCAGAGCTTTGAGTGGTAGGGTGTGTCTGTTCTGTCTTGGTTCGCTGGCCCACGAGGCCTGGTTTATGCCGGATTCTGATGTGGACCTGGCGGTCGAAGGGCTGGTGGCAGAGGCTTTCTGGCAAGCGTGGCGCTTGGCGGAAGAAATCATCGGTGATCGACCTGTGGATTTGATTGAGATCGAGGCAGTTAGCGAATCGATGCGGCGAGCTATCAACTCTCTGTCATTATTTCTTATGAAGTGCTGAGACGTGAGATTGCCCCGTCTGATGGGAAGTTACGGATCAAAGCGGTATTAAGTGATGGAGGAACCCTTGAATTGTTTGAGTATGTAGCCGAATCGGATGGCCATATCCATTTATTGAAATATAGCTTTTACTGGCAAGACGCACAGGCCTCCACACTATCCCAACTTGCCGAATGCACCACATCATATTTACTTTGAAGACGGCGTGGTACAAGAAATTGCGGACGTTCCTGACGTATTCTCAGTTATAGAACAAATTGAGGCAGCATTGACACAGAGGGAAGACAAGTGAAAATGAACATCTTTCTTCCAGGTTGCAGGTTTCTCAATGCACGCAAAGAAAAAGGAAACCAAAAATGATGTTTGAGTACTGCCAAAAGGTTATAGAAAAGGCCGAATATAAAAAACTGGAAGACGGAACATGGTTCGCTGAAATCTCCGGTTTTAGAGGCGTATGGGCAAATGGTAAAACAGTTGAGGAGCGTAGAAAGGAATTAATCACCGTCTTGGAAGAATGGATCATTTTTAAGCTGAGGGATAGAGACCCTATTCCAGAGGTAGATGGCTTTAGACTTGAAATTACCGGCTTGCGGTTGCATAGGCTCCGGTACTTATTTCTAGAAAATATCTCATTAAGAAGTTCAGGAATTTAGGCTTTAATGGCCCTTATTCAGGCGGTAGAAATCAGTTCATGATCAAGGAAAATCTGAAGATAAGGATTCCCAATCCTCATAAGTCTGGAGATATCACTGATTCGTTATTGCATGAAATACTTCGCCAGGCTGAAATTAGCAAAGATGAATGGAATGAGGCGTGATTGAGCCTCCAAGGTCACAAATCCAAAATGTTTTGAATTCAGCAAGATATGTTGTTTAAATTGGCAACGTTATCACGATCATGTCCTTGTGGCAGAAGAGTGCGAATATATAGATAATGCATTGGCAAAGGGGCTAATAGACGAGATCAAAACTTCCATTATAGTCTTGAATGGATATATCAAATATCTCAAAACCAGAAAAGAAAACGCTCTCAGCGATGCGCTGTGAAATAAACTCATAATGTATGGAGGTACAATGGACAAAATATTAATAAATATAAAAGATAAATCAAAAGCACATATAGTCGTAAGCTTATTGAAGGAGCTTTCTTTTATTGAATTTAGGGAGTTAGGCAAAACAAATAAAATAAGAAAGGCTTCAGATTTTCGAGAACTTTTAGGGATATGGAAAGGCAGAGAAGTTACATTAGATGGTTTACGTCAAAAAGCGTGGCAGAGGAAAACTTCGTGATTTTGTGTGATACCAATGTAATAATCGAGACTTTAAAGGGCGATGAGAAAACTATAAAAATTATAGAGAGGATCGGATTAGAAAATATTGCTATCAGTTCCGTTACGGTTATGGAATTGTATTTCGGTGCTCTTAACAAAAGAGAACTGAATAAAATCAAAAAATATCTCAAAGCATTAAACATTGCGCATTTTGATAATAATGTTTCAGAGTTGGCAGTCAGCATGATCGAAAGTTATAATAAAAGCCACGGACTTCAAATTCCGGATGCAATCATAGCAGCAACAGCACTGTCATTTGAGATGAAATTGTTTATTTTAAATTTAAAAGATTTCAAATACATAGATGGGCTAAAACTTCAGAAAAATTAACTCAAAATTTATAATCATTCACAATCTGAAGAAAAGGAGATATATCACTCTTGTGACGATCTATTCCAAACTTGACCAGGGGGATATCTCTGCGAGAGAGATAATGCGGATAATAAAAGAGTTTGAGATAAGGCAACAACGGACTTAATCTGTAGGAGAATGGCTTGTCGGGCTCGGCACTGATGTGGAATAGGGATAACAAACATAAAGGACATTTAACGATTTAACGAATCAACTATTTAACTAATCACCAATTCAACTA
>JAJSZR010000034.1 GCA_030262715.1 Deltaproteobacteria bacterium | reverse complement strand
TGAGGCGAATTGACGGCACAACAATAAGGCTTCCCGGCCGATGTACCCTCAATGTTTCGAAAGGGGAAAGGCTGATCATAAATACGCCGGGTGGCGGTGGATGGGGGCAAAGAAAATGATCAAAGACTAAAGGGACTATGGGGCAAAGGCACATGGATCAATTTCTGAAAAGATAGGGTTCTCCATCTCAAGCCTTTGCAACCTGCATGCGGTTAGGTCAGGCCTGTCACCAACATTCCAGTAAAGGCTTGCCAGTATCCAGAATCGTTCCAGGTCTTCAAAAAAGAATTCCTTCATCCGGTCTACAAAGTGACCGTTAGAGATTACAAAAGGTATATCGCTGTTCATGGCCTGGAGCACTTCTCTTACTGCCTGGCTGACTATCCTTTTTGCAAGCTGGTCACTTTGTCTGTTGGCTTTGAGATCAGAGGCCATGGCCCGTAGTTCTCTGATAGCTTCGTGGGAATGTTTGTACATCCATGACACAGAGCCGTATATCCACTTGTCAAATGTCCCTTTGTCGCCCCAGGATGAGGGAGTGATGAACACTTCCTGATTCCTGGGATAACGGGCCAGGTAAGCACTGGGGGTAATCAGCTCTGTCTCGTTTTGATTGTAGTAGAGTTTTTTTAGCAAATAATAGAGAAAGTCCGCACCCTCGTACCAGTGATGGCCGAATAGCTCCGCGTCATACATAGCCACCACAAGGGGCTTCTTCCAGAACCAGTTCTTTATGTACTGGAAGCGGAAATTCCTTGACTCCATGAAGTGTTGAGCGTGTTTGGCTGCCTTTTCAAGGGCCCATCCCCTGACATAGGGCTCTTTGTAATCGCTTTTCCGGCTGGTAATCCTGTTGTACTTCAAAGGACCGCCCCTGATGTGAAATTCCAGATAGTCGGGATCGCCGGGATAACCTTCGTCACCGCTCCATACCTGTCTTCCTGTCTCAGGATCTCTGGCAAAGGCGGCGACATTGCTTCCTTTGAGATATACCGGTGCGTGGGTGCCAAAAGCTGCGGGGGAGTCTGCATGCAAGACCGCATGGGTTTCAGCAAAGAAGTAATGAAGGCCGGCCTCTTCCAGAAAATTTTCTATACCCGGCACATAAGCACATTCAGGCAACCATATGCCCATGGGATCCCTGCCAAAAGTGGTCTTATAATCCAGGACGGCAGTCTGTATCTGTCCTCTGATAGATTCAGGAAATGCTGTAAAGAAGGGTAAAAAGGCATGGGTAACCCCACAGGTGGAGATCTCTATATAGCCCTCGTCCTGGAATTTTCTTAATGCCTTGGTGAGGTCCCCGTGGTATCTCATAAAGCAGTCTCTCACATCCAGAAAACGGTTGAGATGCATCCAGGCAGTCTCATGATAATGACGGGCCTCTCGGCCTGTCCGGTCCACTTCTGCCCTGGCAAGGCTTATGTGGGCCTCCATGTATTTAAGGAACTCTTCCTGGAGTAAGGGACATCTCATCATATTTGTAAGGGTCGGTGAAATATCCATGGAAATACGGAAATCCACCCCCTCTGACTTTAAACGTTCAAAGGTCAGAATCAGGGGGACATATGTCTCTCGAATCGCCTCGTGGAACCACTCTTCAGGAAAACCCATGGGTTGCCATATACCTGAAGTGCCGTATGCTACTCTCCGACGAAAATATGGTAGATGTGCGTGCAAATGGAGAAGCTCAAGTCCTATTGAGTGCTTAGCTGACCCTATGACAGACTTGAGCTCACGTTGGGTGGGATGTTCAATTTCCAAGTCAACTTCCTTGAAAGATACCGGATTACCTCCCGGGGCCACCCTGACAGTCTGTACCGGATTTGATACATCAGTAAGGGACTCAATCCTCCCTTCATCTGAGACAGCCACAAGTTGTACTCTGTAAACTCTGTCAGGCGCGGCTGAAAGGTACCAGTTATCCGAAAAACCCAGATGTACTTCCACGTCCATGTGATGGTGCAGGCCTCCTGCCCAGTCATGGAATACCCTGATATATGTGCGCACTTTTCCGGGATCGCCTCCTGAAAGGGCATCAAGACGTTTTGCCAGTCTTTCCCTGTCAAGGTGCCAGTAAGTAAAAATTCGCCCTTCATCAATGGGCAATAAAACGATTTGATCCGGCCTTGCAGGAACGGCAGCTATATTGGATGTGATAACAGCAGGGCTCAGATCCCTCTTACCCTTTTTCTTTGGGCTTATTATCAGGGCAGCCTGATAGGCGCTTCCATCCTGGATATCTGGAAACAGCCAGTTTGTGCCTTGTAGTATAGGATAAGGTCCTCCTTCCGGCCTCCAAGGCCCCTTTCCTTCAGATCCAAGTCTATTGAGTTGAATGCAGATATCTATGTCCTTCCAATCCAACCCTTTTGGGGCCAGCAAATCTTTTTCCACTCTCTTCCAGCATTCATCAGGTATGTTCCACAACGCCCTGAGCTGTATTGTATCTCCTTCCCAAATCTCCGGTTTCAATTCCATAAAGGGAAAAGAAGGACCTATCTCAAAATCCAGAGAAGCCAATTCCCGGACGACCTCCGGCAGTTTGAAAACGAGCTTGAACAAGGTCTTGAGGATTGGGTGATTGGGCAGAGGGGTTTTTCCCATGTCCTTTTTTGGTACTACTATCAAAGAGACCTCTTTTAAGGCCCCAAGGACTGTGGCATAGTTGGAGAGACCTGTATGGAGCCATTCCTGTTCCCCTAGCCCTGTAGATGGCTCTGGCCACCTAATTACGTTCAGGAAGATATCTACATCCTTTTCCCAGTCAAGCCCTGACGATATCTCTACCTCTCGTTGTACGTGCTCCCAGTCAATATCCATCCATTTCAGGTGATGACGTCTCTCATTTTCCGAGATCAGGACTACCTTGGGCGTATAATGAAAGGATGTGGAAAGGTGCAACTGATAGTGTTTTTTCTTAATAAGTCTGAGTTGGATCGGGCCATCAGCGTCCAGATGAAACTCAGTGGAAAGGAGGTGTGAGACCTTTTTTTCCAGAATTGGTAGTTTTTTGGTCTTCTCCCGGATCTCTATGAACAGGTCTTCTTCGGCTGTGTTTACCTGTTTTGAAAGCTCCTCATTCCATATCACCCGAATGAGGTTTCCGGCAACTTCCACTGTCACATTCAATGTAGAGAAAGTCTTGCAAAATATGCTGGAGGTAAAGAAGGGCTCTAATTGTAAGGCAGCCACGGCAGCTCCTTTTGAATATCGTAATCGTTCACAGAACGTTGAAATTGGAAATTGGAAATTTGGCCTTCATGCTCTTGTACTGTTGATAATCGTATTATCTGATAGCCCACGGTGTTCTGAACCTTTTTGTTCCACTTACCCAAATTTCTACTTTCCAATTTCAAGTTTCAAACCGTCAACCCGTGAAAGGTCTCCATGGCCCTGAGCCTGGTGGCGGAGTTGAGAAGCTATGCCCTTTTCTTCGAATGGGGTGCAAAAACTCCAATTTGTAGGCATGAAGACCAATAGAGGCATCAGGCAATGGGACTTCGGCACCGTATTTGACGTCACCTAGCAGGGGACATCCCATGGCAGCGCATTGCACCCTCAGTTGATGTGGACGCCCGGTTCCCGGTTTGAGCTCAAGTAAATAGATACCCTCCTTGGCCTCAAGTAAGGTCCAGCAAGTCTGAGCAAATTTTCCCCCAGCTTCTGCAGAGCCTGGAGATGTCACTCTTACGATATTTTTTCCCATGTTTTTTATGAGCATGTGTTCAAGCACCCCTTGCTCAGATGGCGGCTTTTTTTCAGTCAAGGCCAGGTAAGTCTTGGACATCTTATGTGCCCGGAATTGGTCAGAAAGCCGGGAAGCGGCCTTTGAGGTGACGGCAAAGCAGACTACCCCCGAGACAGGACGGTCAAGTCTATGAACTACTCCGAGAAAGACGTTGCCAGGCTTGCTTCTGGTCTTTTTCAGATACATCTTGCCCCAGTCCAGCAGTGACACATCCTTACTGGAATCAGGGACGGTTGGGACACATGCAGGTTTTGAAAGTACCAGGAGGTGGTTGTCCTCGTATAGGACCCTCACATGCCCTAAAAGTCCCAATTTTGAGTCTTGAATAGGAGTATTCTCCGTATCATAGGTCAGGCCTCCAGATCTACAATAATAGAAGAGACAAAACGACCATCTATTGGCACGTTTTTCGGTAAATCTCTCCATTCTTCATGAAGTGGCATTAAAGCATCCTTCACAATTGAATCAAGCCTTTCGCACGTAAGGCCTGCCTGCTCAGCAAAAGGCTGCAGGGCCTCTACGCAATATTTGACTGTCTCTAATGGGGGTTCAGGAGCCAGGCTACCTGAGAACCACTTGTTTCTCAAGTAGTTGAGCTTCCCTGCTGGTATAGGATAAACCTTCAACTCGCTACCCAATGTTTTTTGGGCAAGGGCAGTCAAAAGGGCTTGGGGTAAAATAAGCTCATTCGGATGGCCTAAATTGGTTGAGGCCCAGGGTATCTCCCGGGCCAAACTTCCATGTTGAGGTAAGATGCAGGCCATAAAACGTGTCCACTCACCTATGGTAGTTATAAGGTCTTCCATTGCGGAGATTTCTGCCATGTCACAGAATGGGCGATACTTGCTGAGGGCTGGGTCCCATAACAGGGGACGTTCAAATAATAGTCCCTTTAAGGCGTCTACCCATGCTTCAGGCAAATGCAGGAAATCCTTGGATATCCGTCTGGAGTCCACCAAACTGCGGGCCTTCGCAGCCAGTCTCCTGGTCATGGTATTGGCAAGCCTTATTATGTCTTCTATTACACCGGATCTCAGGACGTCCTTTGGGGACCTATATTCTGTTTTCGCTGCAACTTCCAAGCCCAAATTGAGAAAGGCTGCTACCTTGAAAAGGGAATTGCGTAATGCATCAGGGTCATCGAGGTCAACCTCATCCACCATAAGGATCTTGTTTGCAGCGCCTACCCATTCCTGAACAACTCTTTCCATGGCCTTTGTACCTGACATCTCTTTTACGGCAGTCCGAAGGATCGGATAGTCTCCCATGTATAGAGTAGGCACAAAGGTTGGTAGCAGAGTGTCAAGCCCTTTTCCTTCTTCAAAGAAGGAAATTTCAACTTTTCTAATATAATTATCATGCAGAGGGGCATAAATATCGAGGGCGTCATAATAGTCTGAAAGGCCCCAATCTCCAATACGGGAACGCCGAAAGCGAAAGGCATTTTCCATATTTTCAGCCTCACTCTCCCAGAGAATGGTCTCCAATACATCCCTGTAGAGACCAGGCGACACCTCCAGCATCTTCATGAGAAAACGGCCCCAGATTGGCTGCAATGCCTCTTTTTTGAAAGACACGAAATACACATTGTCCAAAGTAAACAAAGGAAGTATGTCCTTGGCCTCCTGTATATCCATGTCATCAGGCCGCTTGTAGATCCGGATAAAGGGTCTCAAGATGGCAGGAAGAAGTGTCTCATCTTTTTTCATCAGCCATTGTAGCCAGGATGCCGTCGCCTCGTCGCCGACCTCAAATAAAAGTAATATCCATGTTGCTATTTTCTCAGGCCTGAGTTCAGCCTTATGCCACCAGTCCAGATCGAACACGAACTGCAACTGTTCCGCATTTGCTAAATTCAAAATGTGAACAGCATCCTGAGGCCCTAATGCCTTAACAGTCCAGAATAATTCCTCAACCGGCAATCCTTGCACAAGGGCCCTGCTATCCTGAGAAAGTAGTATTATTTCCTGACGCCTCTCCCATGTGGTCATTAAGACCAAAGATACCTGTTCAACAAGAGACAGATCGTTCATACGTGCCTCAGCCTCAGCCTCGGGCAAGGTTAGAAGTGAATCGGGTTTTAAAATAGTCAAGTCTTCATTCCTTCTTACCGATAAAATTAGTAGTATAAATGGCATCTTTCATTTACCAGTTTACACTTTTTTCGAAAAAGCATGTATTATCAAATTGAATGCCGATGTCGAAACTGGAAATTCGAAATTTGAAATTAGGTAACGCATCTACATCTTTGTGTTTTTCCCAATTTCAAATTTCACTGCCAAAATACAAGATCAGCAAAGTGTAAACTACTTTTGACCTGTCGTGAAGGATGCCGTATAAATCTTGCAAAAGATGGATTTTGCAAGAGGCTCAATAATAATAATCATATCAGACAAGTCTCACAAGCAGGACTTTATGTAAATGGAAAAAACTAGGCAGCTCAGCCTAAAGCATCCATTAAGAGAAATATTTATATTTTAAGTAATCAACCTGCCTTCTTCAAGAGAATATAGAAAGTCATGGAAAATATACAGTTTTTAGAACATTTTTTATTTAGCTGCTTCCAAAACAGTAAAATCGGATACCTTGCAAAGGGCATTGTTCACAACTTAAACGGTCCTATACAGATCCTCTCTATGCAAATTGAACTGTCAAAAATGGATATCGCAAAAGATCTGAAGGTCATTGAATCTATCCTTGTTCTCAGCCTGCCACATACTGCCTCCAACCAGTTGAAGGAGTTTGCGGACAATCTACAAAAGAGGACAGAACGACTTTCACAGATGGAAGAGGCGCTGGTTCGTATGGAAAAAATGGTCACCGTAATTACTAATAGAAGCCAAGAGGGGAAAGACGGGCAGAGGCCTCTAATTTTTAACCAGGTGCTTAAAGAAGAACTGAATTTCTGGGATGCAGACCTCTTTTTCAAGCATCAGGTGGAGAAACAGTTGGCTTTACCCGCTATCCCGACCCTGATCGTAATTAATGAAGGACACCTTCGTGACTTGATCGACGGGTTGTTAGATGCTTGCATAAAACAAATGCGAGAAACCGAAGAACGTAATCTAAAACTAACATTGCGGCAAAAAGATGAGGCTACGTGGTCTTTAGAATTTGAACATACAGGAAATGCTTTCCCAACTGACTGGAATCAAGATGTCAGCAAATATTCGCCAGAAGTAAACGAGTACACACAGAAGACCTCTGACTATTTCTTTCTTATCCTGGCTCTTAATCTAGCAAAAATCAGGGCAGAGCAAATTGGAGGAACGCTGAAAATAGAGCCACAGAAGGCTTCTTGTCTTATACCATTCTTGTCTTATACCAAATGAAAAACAAGGGCCAGCGCTGCGGCCATTTCGCCACCTCCGATCATGAAAACAGACTTCCAGTTAGTGTCTTTTCGAAATTCTTGACATTCTCTATTTCATTCTTAATATGCGGTTAGATTACAAGCGGGTGTAGCTCAGTTGGTAGAGTACAAGCTTCCCAAGCTTGGGGTCGCGGGTTCAAACCCCGTCGCCCGCTCCAACCCTTTTTGAGGTTCGTGCCTGCTCATGTCGATATTGGGTCGGCTGGGACGGATGTTTACTTCAATTAGTGGGGGTTTTTGGTATTTTGGTAGTAGCGTACAAATATCAATAATACTCTGCTAATGAAGTGGGCTTAGCCCACTTTATTTTTTTATGGTGTTTAACAAAAAAAACAAAGGGCAACAAGCAGAAGTCGTAAGGGCCCTTATTGAACCAGTGGTGGTATATGCCGGCATGGAACTGATTGACGTGGAATATGGCCGTGAGCCTTCAGGCGTAATCCTGAGGCTTACAATAGACAAGCCTGGTGGAGTGACAGTCGATGATTGCTCAGACATCAGTCGTCTGGCAGGTGATCTCCTGGACGCGAAGGACTCCTTGCCTGAACCATATAATCTGGAGGTGTCTTCTCCGGGGATTAATCGACTGCTTAAAAAAAAGGATGATTTTGAACGTTTTGCCGGTCAGAAGGTCTTGATCAAGACCAAAGAACCAATAGACGGCCGCAGAAATTTTAAAGGCATTTTGAATGGGACAAGAGAAAATTTTATAGTTGTTTTCTCAGAAAAGACGATTTTAAATATTCCTTTTGATCTGGTAGCCAAGGCACGGTTAGACATAATTTAAGTCCGTTGATTAAGGAATTGCGAATATAGGAATTGAAGGTTGTTCTATTTTCTAATTCCTAAATTTATATAAGGAATAAGCAAAATATGGGTTCAGAACTCAAGATGATCATAGATCAGGTAAGCAGGGAAAAGGGATTGGACCGTGACATCCTCATTGCTGCCCTTGAGGAAGCAATCAAATCGGCTGTCAAAAAACGTTACGGTGCATGCCTTGACCTGGAAGTCAATTTTAACAATGTCCAGGGCGAAATTGAGGTATTCCAGTATCGTACAGTAGTAGAAGAGGTTCATGACCAGGAAACGGAAATCTCCATGGAAGAGGCTAAAGAGCTTGACTCTAAATGTGAATTGGAGGACTGTATAGGCACCAAAATGGATATTTCAGCCCTGGGTCGAATAGCAGCCCAGTCAGCCAGACAGTTCATCATTCAGAAGATGAAAGCTGCTGAAAGGGATCTTATTTATAAAGAATTCAAAGATCGGAAAGGGGAAATCGTAAACGGCATTATCCAGCGCTATGAAAGGGGAAATATCATAATCAACCTGGGGCGAACAGAGGCTATTCTGCCCACATTTGAGCAGATTTCCAGCGAAAGCTACCGCCGTGGTGACAGACTCCGTGCTTACATAATCGAAGTGAAAGATACGCAAAGGGAGCCCCAGATCGTTTTATCCAGGACTCATCCGGATTTCTTAATTAAGCTCTTTGAGCTGGAAGTACCGGAGATCTCCGAGGGAATAGTCCAAATCATGGGAGTGAGCAGAGAGCCTGGAAGCAGATCCAAGATCGCTGTTAGCTCCAGTGAGTCTGATGTGGATCCTGTGGGGGCTTGTGTGGGTATGCGGGGCTCAAGGGTCCAGGCAATGGTCCAGGAACTCAGAGGCGAAAAGATAGATATAGTGCCGTGGAGTCCTGATCCGGCAAAGTATGTCTACAATGCCCTGGCCCCTGCCGAGTGTTCCAGAGTTATAGTAGATGATTCCAACCAATCACTGGAAGTTATCGTGCCGGATGACCAGCTCTCTCTTGCCATCGGACGCCAAGGGCAAAACGTGCGTCTTGCTTCCAAGCTCATGGGTTGGAGAATAGATGTAAAGAGTGAGACCCGCTATCAACACTACCAGGATCCTGACTATTATTCATTATTAGAAATATCCACTATAACAGAAAACATCGCGGACAAAATCTATGACCTGGGCGTCACTTCACTTGAACTTCTTGCTCAGGCTGATCCTGATGAGCTCTCACAGGAGACTAACCTGAGCACAGAGTTGATAAGCTCTTTGGTGGAAGAAGCCAAAAACCTGATGAAGAAAGGAAGTGAGAAAGAGGAGGCTTTGTCTGAAGAAATAGATATCAATAAAGAGGCCGGAAACGAAAAAGAGGATTTACTTGAGACGGAAGAGAAAGTCGAGAACCACGAGTCTCAAATGGGTTCTGCTCAAGATGTTCCAGATAAACTTCACGAAGATTCCAGAGAATAAGACTTACTTTAAAAAAATGAATGGGCCAATCCAGGATATACTAATACATGAGAGCTTAACTGGCTCTTTTAAGAAGAGTTAAATTGCCGGGGGTTAAAGACAGGCATGGCTAAAATTAGAGTCCATGAGCTGGCCAAGGAATTCGGAATAGCCAGCAAAGAGATGGTGGCCAAGATTATGGATCTTGGCTACAACATCAAGAACTACATGAGCACGCTTGAGGACTATGAGGCCCATGATATCCGCCGCAAGCTCAAGGACAAAGCACACGCGGCAGAAAAGAAAGAACAAGAGGCCAAGCCCAAAACCACAGTGCGTCTCAGGCACCGAAAAATTATTCTCAAAAAGATCGTTCGCCCAACTGAAGCTGAAGAGAAGGCCGTTACCAAGGAAGATGAAGAAATTAAGGCCGAGGGGGAAGCCCCGGCTACTGGAGGAGAACAGTTAGAAATTGAACCCCGGCAAGAGATAACCGAGACCGCAACAGAAGTAGCGGAAGAGTCCCTGCCTGAAAGACAGCCTGTTCAGCCCGAAGTCGCTCCTAAACCCAAGACTGCGAAAAAGGCCAAAGTTGCTAAACCCAAAAGCTTTGTAAAGATCCTTGACCGGCCGAGAATTGAAATCCCCCAGCAGCCAAACAATAGACCTGAAAGTCCCACTCCTTGGCCTAAAAAGCCTTCCCACGCGGATGTACCTCCTATAAAACCGCTGGCCCCTTTAGTTGATACTTCTGAAGCCCTTGGGAAAAAGAGCAGGAAAAAGGGCAAGAGAGTAGTCCAGATATCGGAGTTGGGGGAATCGCTCAAAAAGCGCCGGATTACTCCCAAGCGAAGGGAAAAACAGAGACATATAAACAAAATTTTTGCAGAAGAGATTGGTATCAAACCATCCAACCAGAAAAAAACGGGAATTTCCAAAGCCCATGGCGATTTAGGACAAAAGGGGGGAGTTGTCCCCAAGCTCGGCACCGCGCCTCCCAAGGCAAGCAAACGAAAATTTGCCATCTATGAGACTATTCAGGTAGGTGAGCTTGCCAAGCGGATGGGCGTCAAGGCAGGAGACGTCATAACGAAGCTTATGGGCCTGGGCGTAATGGCCACGGTTAATCAGTCTATTGATTACGACGTAGCCAGTATTGTGGCATCCGGATTTGACTATGAAGTGGAGAAAAAATCCGTGGCTGAGGACCTGGTCCATATGGAGGATGTCCAGGAGGGCAAGCCTGTGCTAAGGCCTCCTGTGATTACAATCATGGGCCATGTAGATCATGGAAAGACCTCGCTCCTGGATGCCATCCGCAAAGCGGATATAGCCTCAAAGGAGGTAGGTGGCATCACCCAGCACATAGGCGCATATCATGTCACACTTCCCTCTGGCCAGGAAGTAGTCTTTCTGGATACCCCGGGCCATGAAGCATTCACAGCTATGAGGGCTCGTGGAGCCAAGGTTACTGATATCGTGATTCTGTTGGTGGCAGCTGATGACGGCGTAATGGCCCAGACACATGAGGCTATAGATCACGCTCGGGCAGCCGGGGTGCCCATCATTGTAGCAATCAACAAGATCGACAAACCGGGGGCAAACCCGGAAAGGGTGAAAGGGGAACTCGCTGAACTCGGTTTGATTCCAGAGGATTGGGGTGGAAACACCATTTGCATCAACATCTCTGCTAAAGAAAAAACAGGAATAAAAGAACTGCTCGAGATGATGGCCCTCCAGGCCGAGGTGTTGGAACTCAAGGCAGACCCCAAGCGGCCTGCCAGAGGTCATGTGATAGAGGCGAAGCTGGACAGGGGGCGTGGCCCTGTGGCTACCTTGCTGATTTCAGAAGGGACGCTGCACATAGGTGACGTTTTGGTCTGTGGCATATACCACGGCAGAGTGAGGGCCATGCTCAACGACAAGGGTGAAAGGATAAATAGTGCTGGTCCCTCCATGCCTGTGGAAATCCAGGGTCTCTCCGGCGTACCGGAGGCAGGAAACGAATTTACGGTACTTTCTGACGACAAAAAGGCCAGAGAGGTGGCTGAGTATCGCCAACGCAAAACAAGAGAGACAGAACTGGTCAAGAGCAGTAAGGTGACTTTGGAAAATGTCTTTGAAAAACTCCGGGAGGAGGAACTCAAAGAACTCAATATAGTGCTCAAGACCGATGTTCAGGGTTCTGTGGAGGCCCTTCTAGAGGCATTGCGGAAGCTCAGTACTCAAGAAATAAAGGTGAATTTTGTCAGGAGCGGTATCGGGGCCATTACCGAATCCGACGTCTTGCTGGCATCTGCCTCAGATGCCATTATCATAGGCTTCAATGTTAAACCCAGCCCACAGGCAAAGACCTTGGCCGAGCAGGAACACGTAGACATCCGCTTCTACGATGTCATTTACCATGCCATAGAAGAGATTAAAAGCGCCATGGTTGGGTTGTTGGAACCTGTTTATAAGGAGAAGACTCTGGGACGGGCCGAGGTGCGTGACATCTTCCACATTACTAAAGTGGGTACAGTGGCAGGGAGCTATGTGCTGGAGGGCCTGATCCAGAGAAATGCTCAGGCCAGGCTCTTAAGAGACAACGTTGTAGCCTATAACGGCAAGATAGCATCTCTTCGTCGCTTTAAAGAGGACGCAAAAGAAGTCCAGGCCGGGTATGAATGCGGAATCGGCCTTGAAAGGTTCAATGATATAAAAACAGGAGACATAATAGAGGCATATATAATGGAAGAGGAAGCCCCCGTCCTTGGAGAGCCTTTATCTGATGCCGGAGAGAGTGAAATGTGAAACTGGAAATTGGAAACTTGAAATTGGAAAAATACAAAGATGTAGATGCGTTACCTAATTTCAAATTTCAAATTTCCAGTTTCAGCATCCGTATTCAATTCGATAATGCACGTTTTTTTGAAGAAAGTGCAAACTGTTGAATGAAGGATGCCGATAAATGATCGTGGGGATAATCAGACTCAAGATAAGACTGCCTGGGAACCATTCACTGAAGGGGAAACGGCGTGTGGTTAAGAGTTTGATTGGGCAAGTAAGTAGCCGTTTCAATGTAGCTGTGTCAGAAGTAGCCCTGCACGATGTATGGCAAAGGGCGGAGATAGGAATATCTGCAGTAGGAAATAGCCAGCCGGTAATCAACTCTGTCCTGGACAAAATCCTGGAATTCATAGAAAGGACCTGTCTGGTAGAGGTTGTTGATACGGATATTGAAATTATTCATCTGGGAAAATAGGAAGACAACTCCTGTCCGGAGGAAACAAAAATCATGCCCCACGGATTCCCCCGTTCCAGACGGATAGAGGATCTCCTCAGGAAAGAAATGGCAGATATGCTACTTGGTGAAATCAAGGATCCAAGGATCCAAGGGCTGGTAACCATAATGCAGGTAAAGGTTTCAGAAGACCTCCGTCATGCAAAGTTTTTTGTTTCGGTTCTTGGAAATGAGGCTGAAAGGGAATCTGTACTGGAAGGACTAAATAAGGCCAAGGGCTTCATACGGCGAACCATGGGACACCGCCTTGACCTCAGGCGGATCCCTGAACTCCATTTTCAACTGGACCGAAGCCTGGATGACCAGGAAAAAATAGAAAAACTCCTTGCCAGTGTGCAAACCGGCCAACAAACAGAGAATTGAGAGCCACTGTGACTGAAATTTTACCCAAAGACACCAAAACACTGAAGGCTGCTGTAGATGCTATTAATGCATCTGATCGTCTCCTTTTGACCTGTCATGTCAAGCCGGACGGAGATGCTTTGGGTTCTTTATTGGGCCTGGGCCTTGCCCTTAAGGATGCAGGGAAAGACGTGACCTTTTTTATAGAAGATCCTGCGCCGGATACACTTCAATTTCTCCCCGGCGCTCAGTACCTGGTCAATGAAGTGGCCAATCCGCTGCCTGAAAAGACTACTCTCGTGGTCCTTGACTGTAATGAGCCTCACAGGATCGGAAAGCAGGCACAAAGGTTGATAGAACAAGCCTCACTTATTGTCATTCTGGATCATCACCTGAGCCAGATTCCGTTCTGTGCTGATCCGAAAACAAAACACCCTCATTGCATAAGCTATATATTTCCGGACATTTTTGCCGCAGGGGCCATAGTCCTGTGGGTCATCAAAGGACTTGGATGGCCTATAACAGAAGACATCGCCACCAATCTCTATGCTGCTATATTGTCAGACACAGGATGTTTCCGTCACAGCAATACGAACGAGACAGCTTTCCGGATGGCCGGGGATCTCGTGGCCCACGGTGCAAATCCCTATGCCGTTGCGAACAAGCTTTATCAAAATTATTCTCTATGCAGGCAACACCTTTTAGGCCTTGTATTAAGGACTATTGAGGTAAAGAGGCAAGGCAAGATAGGTCTTCTTCAAGCCACTCCGGAGATGTTTCGCATTAGCGGAGCAACGGAGCACGATACAGATGACTTTGTAGGGTGTGTCCGGTGCATAGATACAGTAGAAGTTGCTATTTTCATAAAGGAGGTCTATGCCGGGCAGGTATCTGTCAGTCTAAGGTCTAAATCATTCTTTAATGTAGCAAAACTGGCAAAGGAATTTGGAGGTGGTGGGCATTTTCACGCAGCAGGTTTTCGTAAAACCGGGACAGCAGCCGAGATTAGAGAGATCCTGTTGAATAAAATAAATGCCTGTTTTAAGGATTCGGAAACAGCCGATGCTTGACGGTATCCTGGTAATGGACAAGCCATTCGGCATGACTTCCTTCCATATGGTTCAGGAAATCCGCAAGAGGCTTATGGTCAAAAAAGCCGGACATGCAGGTACCCTTGATCCACTTGCCACAGGTATATTGCCCATATGCCTGGGACGGGCAACAAAGATCGTCCAGTTTATTATGGCAGGTCACAAGGTATATCAGGGGACTATGCTCCTTGGAGTGACCACCGATACTTACGATGCAACAGGCAAAGTCACGGAACAAAGGCCCTTACCTCCGGACCTTGATCTGGTCTCTTTGCAAAACGCGGCCAAAAAATTTACAGGCAGACTTTTCCAGCCGCCTCCACCATTTTCGGCAGCCAAGCATAAAGGGAAACCATTATACAAATTCGCACGTCAGGGAATAATGGTCCAAAAGGAGTCCAGACCGGTGCAGGTATTCTCATTCGAGATCCTTGAAATGAGGTTGCCCGAAGTGGACTTCAGAGTGCACTGCTCAAAGGGTACCTATGTAAGGTCACTTGTAAATGAGCTAGGATCTAATCTGGGTTGTGGCGGTCATGTGAAGGGCCTGCGGAGGACTCGAAACGGGCCCTTTAACATAGAGCAGGCCCTGAAAATTGAGACCCTGGATGAAATCCTTAAAAGCAAAGGGCTTTCAGGGGTCCTTATTCCTATTGAGAAGGCACTGGTCCACATCCCTGCCTTTGAGATAGATAGTGATATGGCAACGGATTTAAGGAATGGACGTCCAATTTTAGTAAACAGACTCAAGGAGCTAATGGAATCGCAAGGCCATGAGTCAGATCCGGAACTACCTTATCTGCGTCTTTTTCTTTGTAGGCCCCATTATACAAAAAATGGTTCAAGTCTCCATGAAAAAGATCTGGTGTCCGTGGTGGCATGGCCCACAGTGCTGAAACCGGATAGCCACAAAATTCTGCGTCCCATAAAGATCTGGCCAAAAGAATGTGCTATTGCAAATTAAAGAGATCGTCAAATAGTTGAGTCGTTGAGTCGAAAAATAGACATGTTAAATCAGTATATTAGACCTTCAACTACATCACGTGCCCAATTTTTTGCAAACGATATAAATTCAAACAATAATAACCATTTAACTAATCAACCATTTAACCATTTAACGAGGCCTGAATTAAAATCAGAGATCAAATAGTAGTTATAGTGAAGGAGGAAAAAATAGGTGTTTTTGGATCCAGAACGTAAGAGAGAAATAATAGAGAACTTCCAAACCCACGGGACTGACACTGGGTCTCCTGAGGTTCAGATAGCCCTGTTGAGTTCCCGTATTGGCTATCTCACCGAACACTTCAAGATCCACAAAAAGGATCACGGCTCAAGACGCGGCCTGTTAAAACTTGTAGGCCAGAGAAGAAGGCTGCTCGACTACCTTAAAAACCGGGATATGGAGCGGTACAGGAAAATTATAAAGGAGCTTGGAATCCGCAAGTGATACGATGATAAAATTAAAAACACAGATAAATGACATGGCCTTCTCCTTTGAGACAGGACGCTTGGCCAAACAGTCGAACGGTGCCATTTTGGCCAGCCTTGGAGAAACCGTAGTCCTGGTGACAGCGGTAACCTCTGGTAAAACACGAGAAGGAATAGACTACCTGCCACTTATGGTAGACTACCAGGAGATGTTCTACGGATCAGGTCGTATACCCGGGAATTATTTCCGCAGGGAGATCGGAAGACCCAGCGAAAAAGAGACTCTGACCTCACGATTTATAGATCGTCCGCTCCGGCCCAGATTCCCTGAGGGATACGCCTATGATACCCAGATAATAGCAACGATGCTTTCTTTAGATACCGAGGTCGATGCTGATGTAGTTGCCATTACTGCGGCATCCGCAGCCCTTTGTATCTCAGACATACCATTTGACGGACCTATTGCCGGTGTGAGAGTGGGAAGGATGGAAGGCAAATTCGTGGTTAATCCCACCAGGACCCAGCTTTCGGATTCTGATCTCAACATCATTGTTGCCGGTACGAGAAACGCCATAGTTATGGTGGAGGGTTGGGCCGCCGCACTTTCAGAACAGGAAGTACTGGATGCTATATTTTTCGGTCATGAGTCACTGATTCCCTTGCTCGATCTCCAGGACGAGCTTGTTGAAAAGGCAGGTAAGCCCAAAATGACTATCCCTATGCCTGGTTCGAACCTTGAGCTTACAGGCAAGGTCAGAGAGCTTGCCAGGGAGAAGATGCTTGCAGCTATACAGATACCCGCCAAGGTCGAACGAATTAAGGAAATAAAGCGACTTAAAACAGAAGTTCAGGAGGCATTGGCCGAAATCCATTCCGGGCGTGAACAGGAAATATCAGGGTACTTGGAGGACCTTGAAAAAGAGCTGGTGCGTACCTTGATTACAAAAGAAAAGCGCCGGATCGACGGCAGGACTTTTGAAGAAGTCAGGCCGATTTCCTGCTCTGTGGGAGAACTCCCCCGCACCCATGGCTCAGCGGTCTTCACCCGTGGAGAAACCCAGGTGCTGGCTGTGGCAACCCTTGGTAGCTCTGAAGACGAACAGAGGATCGAGTCTCCAGTGGGACAACGTTATAAACACTTTATGCTGCACTATAATTTTACGCCTTTCAGTGTAGGTGAAGTCAGGTCGATGAGGGGTCCGGCACGAAGAGACATCGGCCACGGGGTACTGGCAGAACGGGCACTGGCCGGAGTAGTACCTCCTGCGGACGATTTTCCATACACTATTCGCATTGTTTCAGAGGTACTGGAATCAAACGGCTCATCCTCCATGGCTACTGTTTGTGGAGGGGCACTTGCCATGATGGACGCCGGCATCCCCATTCGAGACATGGTGGCAGGGGTGGCCATGGGCCTTATAAAGGAGAATGACGAGGTCATCATACTCTCTGATATCCTGGGAGATGAAGACCACATGGGCGATATGGACTTCAAGGTGGCAGGGACCGAGGAAGGGATTACCGCTCTACAGATGGACATCAAGATTTCAGGGATCAGCCGGGATATTTTAAGCAAGGCGCTTGCGCAGGCAAAAGATGTAAGACTCTTTATCCTGGGCAAGATGAAGGAAGTGATAGGTCGTCCCAGAAAAGACCTCTCCCCACATGCACCTAAAATCATTACCCTCCATATCAATCCGGAAAAGATCCGGGACCTAATTGGCCCTGGCGGGAAGCATATAAGGGGCATAATAGCAGAAACCGGCGTAAAGATAGACGTCGATGATTCAGGTGAGGTGAACATCTTTTCCTCTTCAGAGGAGGCAGCAGAAGATGCCATCAAAAGGATCGAGGACCTCACAAAAGAGGCTGAGGTCGGAGAGATCTATCTCGGGACTGTAAAAAAGATTATGGACTTCGGGGCTTTTGTTGAGATATTACCAGGTACCGACGGCCTGGTGCATATTTCCCAACTAGAGAACAGGCATGTGAAAAATGTAAGGGATATACTCACCGAAGGTGACAAAGTCCGTGTAAAGGTCATAGGTATAGATCAACAGGGTAAGATCAAGCTCAGCCGCAAGGCTGCCATGAACGAGCAGGGAGATACTGATCAAAAGTGAACCAACAATACAATAAGTCTGTCCTTCCAAACGGCATTCGTGTGCTTACTGAGCGCATACTCAATGTCTGCTCGGTATCAATCGGTATATGGGTTACTATAGGAGCCAGGGATGAAGATGCCAGCAACTCAGGCATTTCCCACTTTATCGAGCACATGATTTTTAAGGGGACTGAACGGCGTACTGCCCTGGACATTGCCAAGGCCTTTGACCAGATGGGTGGCTTTTCCAATGCCTTTACCTCCAAAGAGATTACATGTTTCCACGCAAAGGTACTGGATATCCATCTAGACAGGGTCCTGGATTTATTCTCTGATATTTTTCTCCATTCCAGATTTGACGACAAGGAAGTGGAAAGAGAACGTCATGTAATACTGCAAGAGATCAGTATGCTTGAGGACTCCCCGGATGAGTTGATACATGAGCTTTTTAACAAATTTTACTGGCCCGGAAGCAACCTTGGACAATCCATTCTCGGCACTGTTGACAACGTTAGCGCAATAAGTTCACAGACCTTGAAGGAGTTTGTAGGTAGGGCCTATGTAGGCCCAAAGATCCTGATCGCTGCGGCAGGTAACGTGGAACATGAGTCTTTTGTTGCCAAGATAAACGGACTTTTCGGAGGCCTGGTGTCTATCAATGGCCATTCATCTCATTCCAGGCCTATGCCCCACCTTGGGGTCAAATTTTTTCAGAAGGACCTGGAACAACTTCACGTACTGATGGGCTATGAAGGACCATGTTCCTCAGATTCTCAACGCTATACCGCCTTGTTGCTTAACGTCATCCTGGGCGGATCCATGAGTTCCCGGCTGTTTCAGGAGATAAGAGAAAAACGGGGTCTTGCCTATTCAGTCTATTCTTTTTTCTCCTCATTCCAAGATACTGGAATGCTGGGAATTTATGCGGGCATCTCTGAAAAGCAGTTTTCGAAAACGGCAGAGCTGATGCACGGGGAGTTAAAAAAGCTCGCAGATCAATCTACTGAATACGATGAAGTGGAAGCCGCCAGAGATCACGTCAAGGGCGGATTGTTGCTCTCTGCTGAAAGCACAGACAGCCGTATGACACGTTTGGCAAAAAATGAAATAAATCTGGGTAAATTCGTCTCTTACGATGAGGTAATCCGCAAAATTAATGCGGTTACCTCTGAAGACATAAAGCAGATGGCAACACAGTGTTTGAAGGGGGGCTCTGCCTTGGTCTGTCTGGGGCCGATCCCGGATGAAGAGGCAGGAAAGTCTGAGGAACTGGTAAGTTTTTTTGCAGGCAGCTCGTGAGTACTATGTGATAGAATCCCTGGCCATCAGATCCCCAGAAGGACTATCTGTAACTGTACAGATAAAACGCCTGCCCCATGCAGTTGACCTTCCTCTTCCCCATTACATAACCAAGCAATCGGCAGGCATGGATTTGGCTGCAGCGATCCAACACGATATCCACCTGCATCCAGGGAAAATAGGTCTTGTTCCCACAGGCCTTGCAGTAGCCCTGCCACATGGTTATGAATTCCAGATCCGGCCCAGGAGCGGACTTGCCATCAAACACGGTCTGACAGTAGTAAATGCTCCCGGTACTATTGACGCCGACTACCGCGGTGAGATAAAAGTGGGACTCATTAATCTTGGAGCAGAGACCGTCACCATCAAGAGAGAACAAAGGATAGCCCAGATGATCCTTGCCAGGGTCTGGCAGGCAAGCTGGCAGGAAGTGGATTCACTGCCTACAACTCCAAGGGGCAAAGGCGGCTTTGGTCATAGTGGGGTTTAGCTGATAGGGCTGATATACTGCCTGTGAAAATCAGCCCAAACGTTCATGACGGTGGCTTTCGTCAGCATCTCCTCCTCCCTTCAATTTAATCCTCTAATCCTTCTAATCCTCTAATCCTTTACTTGTTCTGTGGCTAAACAAAAAAGGGGTGTCCAAAAACATATTTCTCTGCGCTCTCCGCGAACTCAGCGAGAGACAAACACTATATAAATACTTCAAAATAGCATAAGTCAAACAATTCAATAATATCCCTTATCCTTTTTTTCGTTTGAGGAATATTTTTCGTTGATTATGCACCATAAAATTGATATATTTAAATGTGTCATCAAATTGAACAAAGGAGGTTGAGTATATGCTTCAAAATATACCATCAAAAAAAGTACGCCTTAATGTTCAAATTCCATTTGAACTCAAGGATAAACTTACCTGGGCGTCTGTGATTGAAGGCAAAAAGATGTCGGTTTTGGTTCGGGAATCCATTGAGCAAGAACTAAGACGCATCGAAAAGAAAGTATTTGAAGAAAAAATGAAAAACGCTTATCTGGACCTTGCACGAGAGAATTTAGAAATTTCAAAGGACTTTAAATATTCGGATGCAGAAAATCTTCAGAAAAGCAAGGAACATGGATGACATGATGATTAAACGAGGTGATGTATATTATGTGAATCTTGATCCGGTTATAGGCCATGAGACTGAAAAGACCCGACCCGTCGTTGTGATTCAGAATGATATTGGAAATATGTACTCACCTACGACCATTATAGCGATAGTTACGGAATATTCCGAAAAAAAAGCGTCTTACCCGATCTGCGTTGTCGTCAAAAAAGGAAGAGGGTTAAAAAAGGACTCGATTGTAAACTTATCACAAATTCGAACTATTGATAAAAAACGACTCATAGCCCCAAAGATTACTGAATTGTCAAATAATGTTATGAAACAGGTTGATAGAGCTATTATCTACAGCATGGGACTCGACTTTTCCAATCTTTCATAATGGTCCTCCTTGACAGTAATCATTCACTCCCCCCCACATTTTTTTAAAAAAAAGTGAGAAGAGGCGTAGACAAATGAAATTTAATTTTGTATGCTATCTGTGTAATGGACCATCTAACAAAAGA
>JAJSZR010000033.1 GCA_030262715.1 Deltaproteobacteria bacterium | reverse complement strand
CCGCGTAAACCATGATATCGCCTTCCATATCGGATTAGACATTTGATATATTTTTGAATATCACCACAAAAAGGAAAAGTCAACCTATTTGATATGCTTTACAATATCATACTTGCGATATGATATATTTTTCTATATTAAATTCCTTTTCACCAAAGCAAAACTTCACCGTCTTCCGCACAGGAGCAAATTAGGGGTAGGGCGAAAGGATGGAAAACGGGGTCAGTGATTGAAAAACCGGAGCATACCTTCAAGTACACCTTGAATCTGAAATGGAACGACTACAGCCTGATCCACTATTTAAGGAAGCTGAAAGAAAGCAAAGGGGATGCTGCGTATTCAGTCCAGGGATCCAGTGGATTCAGGAATGGAGCCAAGAGAAAGAAACATTGGAATCGGTTCAGGGCGGAACTGATTCTGTCCTGCATACCGGGTAAAAAAAGATTCAGGTCGGTATTGCCTGACCGGAAGCGAGCTCGATTATCAGAATGATACTCTTGCTCCCACATAGTAAAATCTGCCCACATTTGATCCAAGAACTTTGTCCACATTTTCATCGAACATATTGTTTATCCCGCCGTAGATTTCGTGTTGTTGCATGTTTCTGAATTTCTTTGAAACTGCAATATCTGTGATGGTATAGTCGTCGGCCTTTTCGTCGTCACTCTTGTACTGCCGGCCAACATATCTGATCATCAGGGTTCCTGAAAAATCATATGGGAAATCATAGGTTCCATACATTGAAACTGTCCTTTCCGGGTTAAAGAGGAGGTCTTTGTCTGTTTCCTTATCTTCGGTATGAAGTTCCGTCCAATTCAAATTCAAGGAAAGTCCAATATCGAAAACGTATCCAAGCTCAACTTCAACCCCCATTGTTTCAATATCACTTTTATTCACATATGTCTGATAATCGTCAACGCCGTCTCCATTGATATCAACCCGTTCCAGCTCGATCTTATCTTTAATGTCATTGTAAAAAGCGGCAATTGAATAGCTGAAGTTCAAATATGAACCGCTTGGCCCTATCTCATAACTCCTGACAAATTCAGGCTCCAATTCATGAGCTGACTGTTTTGGGCCGTAGATTGCCTCAGCGCCGATCCTGGGGATGTCTCCTGGTGTTGGACCAACAACATACAGCTCGGCCGCATCCGGGGCCCTGTATCCTTCCGCATAGTTCAGCCTCAGCCTGAACAACGGTGCGAAATTTTTGACCAATCCGGCCTTAAATGTCGGCTTGTTGTCCGCAATGGAAATATCATCGTATCTTGCTCCGAATATTGCATTCAGAGTCTCAGAAATTTGCCACTCATCCTGCAGGTAGAGAGATTTGTAACGGACTGTTTTGTTAACGAACTCTGTGCTCGCAGGATCAGGATTGATAGCACAGGAGTCTCTCGATTCTTCCCTGTATTCGCCTCCTCCCACAAGGACGTGATCTTTATGTATGGAATAGATCGTCTCTGCTTCGTATCCTGTAAAATCCACATCTGCGCTGAATTTTTTGTTGACCGGCGCTTTGAAATTCAGGGCGCTTGTGCGGTTGCGTTTTTCATACTCCGATCTGTAGGCCCTGAGCTTTATCATCAGTTTGTCTGTGGCCAGATATTTGATATCCGCGCTGTAATCATACCTCTTGTTGTCGTCCACGGATTTTACCGGCGTGTTCATGATCATGGCGGCAGGAGGCGTCTGCCCCGGTCTTGGCTTCTTGGACGCGCCTCGATAAGAACCTTCCCTGTCTTCCTTGAAATAGCAAAAGTCTATTGCCGCCTTGAATGCATCAGTGAAGTCGTACTCCAGAGATACGCCGGTATTCAGCACTTCTGCATCGTCCCTGTAAGTTACATCAACAACTCCGGTTTGACCGTGCTGATCATCTGTTGGTATAGGCTGGTTATTTTTCGGATTCAATGCCTTTGAAGTATATGATTCGGTTTCAGTATACGGATTCACATTGTTATAATTGGCAAAAAGAGTATATCCCAGTTTATTGGCTTTTCCCATAAGACTGAAGCCTGATGTATATGCTTCCCCGTTACTGTAGTCATTCATTCCTCCTCGCAAATCAATACTGCCATGAATTCCTTCCTTTGGTTTCTTTGTAATAATATTGATGACTCCACCAAGTGCATCCGAACCATAGAGAGTGCTCATGGGTCCTTTGACGATCTCAATCCTCTCTATGAGACCCACCGGAATCCTGTCCATCTCATAGGGTCTTTCAGTTTCACTGGCAAGCCTCTTTCCGTTTAGTAGAAGAAGTGAACCATTTGCCCCCAGACCCCTGATCGATATGGCGCTTTTTGATTTCGAACTTGGATGGGGGAAACGCCCATATTGCATAGTCAGCCCCGGTGTCTTTTCAATAACATCCTTCAGGGTAGTGGCGCCCATTCTTTCTATGTCTATCGAAGTAATTACATCGACTGATGCGGCCACTCCTTGCACATTTTTTTTCGTCTTGGTGGCTGTAATGACATATACGGGTTCCATCTCAATGACCTTGTTATTCGTCTCAGTCTCCTCTGCTAATACAATAGCCGGCAAGTTAATAAGAACCAAAAAACCAATGGAAATCATGATCAAAAAAGCATGTTTCGTCATAGTGGTTACCTTTGAGTTATTTTATGTAAGGGCCTTAGAAATAAACAGTGGCCCCATATCGACAAATGTCTTTTTGTGATTCAGTTCTTTGTTCCGACCACAACTACGGCCGCGAGATATTGGCCATACCTGCCGAATACATCTCTCATGGCGGATATCCGTTTGCGGGCTTCTGCGTTCTTTATGACATTGCATACAAATCGCAGCGCCCTGTAAAGCCCTTCATCCTGGACGAGGCGTTTCGGTGTCAGCAAGGCCATAGGGGCCGTTGCCACCACTCTTGTTGCAAATCCTTCCGATCCAAGCAGATCGCGCCATTCAGGGACTGTTATTGGGATTGCACTGACATGTATCGCCTTTGAGAGCGCCTTCCGGATTTCCTGTCTGATGTTTTGTTCTATATCGTCTGGGAACAGGCACATTTCGTGGATACCGTATCTTCCTTCTCGCTTCAGCAATCTGTATGCCTCGCCTATGATTTGTCGTTTGTGCCTGTCTGCATGCATGGTAAGCATGGCTTCGCCGTAAACCACTGTGGCCGAGCCTGGGGGAAGTCCTGTGTCTTTGGCGGTCCCTTCCAGACACCTTTGCCCTGATCCTGTCAAATAGGAACGTACGACATGGGCTGCCTTATCATCTCTTTCCACGGCAGTATAGGAAAGCGGGTTGCGGGCCAATGTGAGCCTTGCCGTGACCCCAAGGCCCGGGGCAAACTCCACCACTTCATCCCCAGGGCCTATTGCCAGGGAATCCACCATCCGCTTGGTCAGCTCAATGCCTCCGGGACGAAGCACCTTTTTGCCCATCCTTGCCAGGACCCAGTGCCCCTGCATGGTCCCAAAAGCGGATTCTTCTGACGAAAGAAACCCTTCCAGGCGTTGTGTACTCATGATTAGTCCTCTTATTGCTTATCCATTTAACCTTCTACCTTCAGCCTTCTACCTATCTACCTTTTTTCTGCGTACATCACGCAGGACCTGCTTGAGGTGAAGCCATTCCTTCAATACTCCCTCGGGATACTGGTGAAATGCATTGATATAGAGGCTCATCCTTTGGGCATGGACTTCATTTCTAAAAAGCCAGAACAAGTCCTCCTCGTTCATCTCGCCGCTTTCTTGCAGCTTTCTGGCCGTTATTGCAATATCATTTGCAATACAATTCGCTTCATTGACCACCTCATCACTTTTCTCAAGTTCCGCTTGGCAAAATGATCGGGCATGGCAGTTGGAACATATATCGAGCATGTCGTTTCTCACATCCTGCCACTCAGCCAGGGTCGCCCTGTGGCTGTTGGGCGCCAGAATCGGACCAAGTGTTGAAAGATAGTCAATTACTCCTTTCTGACACTCTGCATGTCTTTCATCAGGTTCTTCCTTGCGGACACCAAAAAAGCCCCACGATGTTAAGACCTTGTGATTTCCATTATTCATATGACAGGTCGCACAGGTCGGACTTCTTCCTGTGAGCCCCTCTGTCCGGTAGATAGCCCCGTGTTTGGAGTTATAGTAAGATTCATATTGTGGATGATTGTCCACATGACACGGAAGACACGCCTCAGGCGTTTTTGCCTCTTCAGGAGAAAACCTGTGCCTCGTATGGCAGGCATCACATTGCCCGCCGTTTTCGCCCATCGTGAGGTGGCATACAGCACACGACTTCCGGGCGATTTCCGGGGCCTTTTTCCACAACTTTTTCGACATGTTGCCCGTGGTCAATGCCACCTCGCAGAATGCGTGCTTTCCCTCCTTGAACTGCTTTGCCTGGCTCTCATGACACCTTTCGCAGGTCGAGATGCTCGGTCTTTTGGCCATGGCAGAGTCATCGGATTTCGTGTGGGCATCACCATGACAGGTATCGCACTGCAACCCCTTTTTAGACATCGCGGATTTCTTCCAGTCGGCAACCAGCCCGGGATTTTGTTTCTCATGACAACTGACACAGGAGTTGTTCTCGGCACAAAGACCCTGCACAGGAATAATCAATATTAGAATCATTAAGAACCACATTACGGTTTTCACGTTATTTCTTCTTACAGACTTTTCCCTCTCCCACAAAGGGCAGATCAATCGTCTTCACCAGTTATGGAGAATTCCTTGAGCACGATCTTCCATTGCTCATCCGACAGGACCTGCCGGACAGTCATGATTCAATCTACGTGCTTTTCCGTCATTATGCGTCGATGTTTCTCAATTTCATCCAGCAACGGCTTCAAACTTTTCCTTCCTTGCTCTTTGACAAAAAGGCTGTCCCTGACCTGGATTTCCATGGCCTTTATGATTTTCATCCTCTCCATTACAAAATCGAGGGTCTCTTTTTTGATCTCCTCGAGTCGTTGACGCTGCGTTTCGCTTAACTTGAACACTTCGGGTTTTTTTAGCATGTCAAGGATATGCGGCAGGTTGGTTGTGATCAGCATGTAATAGAGCGGATAATCTTTGTCACCTGGTTGAGGTGAACCGGCTAAAGCGATTGCCAGCAAGACTATGACAGCGATAAATAGGGTTGACATCGTTTTCTTCATGGTTTGTTTTTTTGCAATTGCGATTGATTCTAAAAATCTCGATAGATTTTTCATTTGACAGGTCCCTATACAGGAGCACAAAACAGATTTCCTTGATCGAAATCAAGAAAATGGTCTGGTTAGCTAAATAAAGATGCAATTACTATAAAATGGTCTGTCTTGGCATCCGTGGCAGATCAAAGGCGTATAGGCGAATGGACGTGTTGCGATTCCTGCTGCTTATGATGGGTTGGAGTAAAACCGGTTGTTGATCATATTTTCGGAATCGCCGTAATAATGTGATTATTTGAGAAGGTATATCTCTTGGCCTTCGACGTTGATAATATCATCGTCAATGAATTTTCGAATCAGGCGGGAAAGCGTCTCCGGGGTGCAGCCGAGCAGAAGCGCTATTTCATGCTTGGGCACAGGCAGTTGAAATGAGGAAGAGCCCGCCTCCAAGGAAAGGTGATTTAAGTAATTCAGGAAACGTTTCCCAGGACAGGAAATCGCCAGATCTTTTATGCTATTTAAGCAGGCTCTTTGCCGCCTGGCGATATATTCAAACATGCGCATTGCAAAATCGGGGCAATCGCGGAGCATGCTGCGAATTCCATTGATATCAATAGCCAGGGTTTCGACATGCTCCAAACAGATGGCGCTAACAGGATACCGGCCTTCCATAAGTAATACGAGCCATCCGAAGAATTCCCCAGGGCGGACAAACTTGATGGCTACCTCCTTGCCATCCGCATTCGCCCTAAAAAGCTTGATACTGCCGGAGGCAAGAAAGTAGCCGAACTTGCCTTCTTCTCCTTCATGAAAGAGAAACTTTCTTTTTTTCTTGGCATGGAAATAGCTGATATTCTCCAGATTGCGCCGTGTGCTGTCATCGACGTTTCCGAAACATGACTGGATAAGAAAAGAGCGGGCAGAATTCTTGTCCATCTCAATCAGCCAGGGCCACAGTCCACTGCCGCAAAATGGCCGGGTACTCGATTACACTCGAATCCGCGTAAAAAGGCAGACTGTAGATGGCCTGATTCCTGATGGCAGGCACCGCGGCGAGGTTTGGATAATTCTTAGTCTGAACAGAGAGCACCTTTTGTACGGCAAAGGCGTCCCCGGTCATGATAATGACGTCAGGCTTGGCCTTGATCAGACCGTCGAGCTTTCTGATAATGAAGTGACCCTTGTCGACCTTGGTCTTTGGCCTCTTTAGAGCGTCGCCTACGTTGATGCATCCGAGAGGGTCGAGCAAGAAGCGATCGGAATACCCTCCGGGCATCTCGACCCTGAGAAAGGTCTTTCCGGTCTGAGGCTGGTACACACCGGCAATAATCAGCACTTTTTTCGCCGGCTTTTTTTCGGGCAAAGCCCCTTTCGCCTTGACCATGGCTTTGTTGTAGCTCTCGATCAGGGAATCGGCCCCGGACTCGCGTCCGACCAGCTTTGCAGTCTGGCGGATGGCCGACTCAAGTCCCTCTGAAAAATCGACGTACTCGATGGTCAGCCCCTTGCCGGCCAGCAAAGGGACGACGTTCTCCGGCTTGACCTCCGGTTTATACAGACAGTAGTTCGGATGCTTTTCTATGATGATCTGCTTGATCCCAAGCTTGCCGGCTGTTTCAGGGACGATGGTTTTTCTTTTTAGAGTCACGCAGTTGGGACAGCCGAGTGGCTGGATCATGGCTTTGAGTCTGTTCTTGCAAAGGGGCCACATGGCGCAGCGTACGACCATTGCTTCCGGAATAACACCCAGGTTATAGGCTATGTCCACCACCCGATCCCCAATGATGATAGTTTTGATCTTTTCCGGCGTTTTTGCCGGCTTGGCCTCAGCCCATCCGGAGAACAGCAAGAACGCTATAAGACTGATGGCGCACAGGAAAGCAGGTTTTTTCAAATCTGCTTGTCTAATAATTTCATCCATAGGTTCGATCTTCTTTCGAGCCCAAAAGGGTTCTGAATATGTTGTATGAAAAAAAAGAAGGTAGACATGAGAATTGATAGTAACCCCCCAGTTCTGATTTAAGCCCTTCCAGAGCAGCCTAAGGAGTGGCCTTTACCTAAAATGGAAATCAACAACTTTAACTTAGCTGTTATGAACAAAACATCTCCTGCACAAATCTTCTTGTCCAAAGCCAGCCAGATTCCCTTCTAAAAAGTTATTGCAAAACAGACGCATTTATAGCAGTAAAAATCGGGCTGTCAAGAAATTTTTATTAGGCTATTATTAAAATTGTCGTTGACAATTCACTGTTTAAGATATATTCACGTACATAATAATAATGTTCGTGTACATAATAATAATCAAGAAATAAAGGTTTTGAGATGATCAAGGTATCAGCAACTAAATTAAGGAATAATCTATTCGATTATTTAGATAAGACATCAGAAGGAGAAACCATAATAATCCAGAGAAATAATAAAGAAGTTGCACGCCTGGTTCCTACACGCCAGATAAATTGGAGAGATAAAATGACTATCAAGCCTAAAATTATGGTTGCACCCGAAGAGTTTATTAAACCAATTGAAGATATCTGGGAGGACTATGTTTGAAAAAAGAGGCATATCTATTTGATACCCATGCTCTGGTCTTTTGGAATAATAAAGAAACAGTTTCAGAGGAGTTTATTAACTTTTTCGATAACCAAGTGCAACAAGGTCGTCTTTATGTTTCTTCCATCTCGTTTTGGGAAATTGCCTTGTTAGTAAAGAGAGGCAAAATGGCAATATCAGATTTGCATGCATGGAAAAACGAGCTGTTAAATATTACGAATATCCGATTGATTGAGCCTTCTGCTTCAGAAGTGATTGATTCCACTCTACTTCCTGATCATCATAAAGACCCATTTGATAGACTATTGATTGCCCAGGCCAATCAAAATAAATTCCTGATCGTTACAAAAGATAGAGATATTCATAAGTATCAAGTAAAGACCTTCTGGGTCTAAAAGGTAGAGTTTGTGGAGTGAGCCTGCCGACCTGTGAATCAGGACTTTCGTTCAGATTCAAGCGCTTTCCAGGGCGGAGGTTTATAGACATTATAGTGCCAGACTGAAAAGCCTATTAGTGCAATCCCGGCCCAGGTATGCCACTGGCGGTTGACACATCCTCGCCCCATTCCGGTCCAGACCAGACCGCCCAGCGAGATCACCATTCCCGCCTTGGACCAGGTCCTTACTGTCTTGGTATCAAACATTTTTCCGTTACTCCAATCGTAACCATTTACGGGATTACAACGCCCGTTCGTTTTACCGCAACCCACCGAACTGTAAGCGTTTACAGGGTGCTGCAGATGCGAGGCAGAGGGTATGCAGACGTACTTCCTGTACTTCAAGTGCCCGACAACAAAGCAGATGTGGTGCCCTGTGAATGCTTACCTCCAATCATACTATAAGAAATCGAAATCAAGACGCAGAGGAGGCTGCTATGACCACAAACCTCCTCTGCTATTAACGCGGGATGACTATTTCTTCTTTTCTGACTTCTGTTTCAGCTCTGCCTTGATATCCTCGAACTTCTCCTTCACCTCTTCCACTCCGCTCTGTGCCGCAGTCCATACCGAGGCAGTCCCTTTTATCAAAGTCTTCTGTACGGCCTCGCTCGTGAAAATGAGAGTCACAGCAGCGCCAAGCAGGACACCCTTCCAGAATTGGTCGTCCCGGAAGTTCATGCCGAGCCACTGGGAATCAGCAGGACTGGCGAACTGCGGTTCCCCTATAGCCGGGGAATAGTATGCCGGACCATACTGGTAGGCCTCATAAAGATAATCACGGGGCATGGCAGCGGGGGAAATACCCGGGTGCACCGAAGGATCTCCTGGATGGCTGTGGGAACCAGTCTTGCAACCGCAGGAGTGTCCTCCGTCAGGTGCAGACTGTGGTGAGGCATCTCCTGGTGCCATTCCGTGTGCCATGGCGTCAGGCACGGGCCCCGGAGCACCTGGAGGCTGCATTGTCGGGCCCGGCATCATGGGTGATGGAGGCCATGGAGAAGGTGTAGGACCCGGGAAAACAGGTCCGCCGACACCCGGCTGGACCACGGAAGGCCCTGGCATCATGGGTGAGGGTGGATAAGGGGACAGAGCAGGGCCGGACTGGGTCATGAAAGGACCAGCGGTCTGCATACCTGCCTGGGATGGGTCTTGTATATATTGATGCATCTGTTCCATAACGTGTTCTCCTAATAGTGCACTTTAGCGAGTTTAAATCACATTTTATTTACCAGGGGTCCGGTCAAAAAAACCGTTACTTCGACTTCTCTGCCTTTGAGCTGACCGCCTTGGCTGCTGTAGTCCTCCCTACGGCGTTGAGCATGTAGCCGACCCCAGTAGCTGCTCCCACCATAACAAGCAAGGTGGCCAAACTCCCGCCACCGACGGCTCTGGCTACAGCAATACCAGTAGCAGTCGCCACACCTGCCCCTGCTCCCTTGGCAAGGCTGTCTATAGCTGCTTGAGACATGGTCATCTGCTTATCTTGTACCCGATGGAGATTTATTGCCATGGCCGCAGTTCCACCTGCCACAGCCCCGATCACTCCGATTGCCAGGACGGCCGAGGTATAAAGAGACGGCGTGGTAGTGCGGGCCAGATGATACGTTGGTTTCACCGGATAGGAAGCGGTTTGGACCGGGTATGCCGGTGTTGCCGACGTGGGATAGTTGTAATGGATATATTTTGGATGAGATGTCATCTAATTCTCCTTGTCTTTTATTTCTTTTCTTTTTCTTTCTTGACTTCTTCGGTTGCCTCTTTGTAGGTCTTGGTCACCTTTTCGACCCCACTCTGAGCTGTGGCAAATATGGTGCCCACGGTCTTGGTAAGACCCGACTGGACCGTCTCGTTTGTCAGTAACAACGCGGCTACAGCCCCCACTACAGCCCCTTTCCAGAACTGGTCATCCTGGAAGTTGAGACTGAAAAGACCATTGACCACTTCACCCACATTGGCTTCACCGTTCAAAAACCGGCCTACCGTATCTATCATCTGACCGTATTTGTGGGCGTCGTATTTCGGATGATGAGATCTGCCATCCGTTGTGGCACTTCCGGGTCCGGCTGCCTGGGAAGCAATAGTGGCTGCATTGGTCTGAGCGGCCTGCTGCTGGTACCATGCCTGCCAAGCCGCGTATTGGTATGGATCATACATGGCTTGTTGCTGTCCCATGCCCACAGCCTGAGCTGCAGGTTGAGCAGCCATCTGGGGATTCATGCCCACTGCCTGCTGTCCAGAAGCAGCCATTGGCTGTCCCATACCTTCAGCCTGACCTGCAGGCTGAGCCATCTGGGGCTGGGGGTTTGATGCGGTCTCTTCGCAATCGCAACCTCCCTGGGGCCGTTGTCCCATGGCTGGCTGGGCAGCCGACTGCCCTCCTGCCATGCCTGCCGCTTCGGCAGACGCCTTGGGACCTTCTGCCATTAACTGTTGTCCCTCAATACTTTGTTCCATAGCTGTCTCCTCCTGATTAGATTAAACTTCCGAATTGTTTCACGTGTGCATGAGTCGTCTTTTTCTGCCCCATGCATGTCATTTCTCTATGCGACCATCACTCCTGTGATGTATGAAGCTTCCCTTTCCCCAAGCCATAGCTCCATTCCATCCGGACCCTGAATGCGCACGATCTGGGTCCTCCCCATGCCGAGGCTCTGCCTGGGCTCCACCCCTTCGACTACTATCTTAGAGTCAGGTCTGATACCCAACTTTTCAAAGTGCTCCAAAGACGTCATGCCTCCGGCGATTTGTTCCACAACGAGCGAACGTCCGGCACCCAGGGCTGTGAGTTGAACAGGCCTGCCTTCTATCGTTCCCCATACCTTGGCGGCTGCCCCTTCGCCGACCCTGATCCGGCGTGCATCCACCCTGACCACATAGTCCATAGGCGGCAGCCGGTGAAGGACTCTTATTTCTTCACCTTCTCGTATTCCAAGAAGGCCTACAGCATCAACCATAAACTTCCCTCCGGAAAGGTCCTTAACCACACCCGTTGCTTTGGGGGGAAGAGAAGCCAGGGTTGTGACGGAGCCCTGATAATCTACCCAGATCTTAAGACTCATACCTCCGCCCAGGACCCCTTCCCGTTCCTTTGTGGCTACACGGATGGCAGGGGCCGTCTCCTTATCGCTCTTTAACTCGATCTTTGTTATCACCGTTCCAGGGAGGATTCTGAAGTCTTCCAGACGCCGGGCCAGCCTGTTCCCTTCTATGTGTATTATTCTGAAGCGTCCTGGTTTTGCATCGAAAAGTGTCAGCACTTTATCACCTCTCTTTGAGAGCCTGGTTTTGCTCAAGAGAGACTCCTGTCAGGGCGTTCAGGAGAATCCCTACGGTTGAGGTATTATGCAGGATCGCTGATGCAAGAGGTGAGAGCCAGCCAAGGGTCGCTCCGATGAGAATGGATGAATTGATTCCCACGGCCAGACCGAAATTCGTACGGATAAGACCCATGGTCTTGACAGACACCTCCCTGGCAAGAGCTACCCCCACTAGACCTTCTTCCAGAAGGACTGTCTCTGCAGTGGCTCTTGCGATATCCGAACCCTGGGCCATGGAAATGCCGACATCCGCTGCCATCATAGCTGGCGCATCGTTGATGCCGTCCCCGACAAAGGCGACCTTGCTTCCGCTGGCTTGGAATTCAGCTATTTTGGCAACCTTATCTTCGGGTAGAAGCTCGCTGTAGAATTCGTCAAGCCCAAGAGATTCGGCAATGGCCCTGGCCCTTGAGTGATGATCTCCGGTGAGCATCACTGTACGCTTAACTCTAAGTTCTTTGAGCCGTTCAATCACAGCCCGGGCCTCAGGCCTGATAGTGTCACGAAGTGCAATGACTCCAATGAGACGACTGTCCAAGGCCACAAAGAGTAATGCCTTTCCTTCGCCTGCCAGCCTGCTCTTGATTTCAGGAACATGGCTGAAGTCTATCCCCTCGTCCTCTTTAAGGAAATGCTCGTTACCTATGAGGAGTCTTTTTTCGCCAACATAGGTGGCCACGCCGTGAGCAACGATGAAGTCCACCTCGGAATGATCATAGAATGCCAGGGATTTCTTCTTTGCTGCCCGGACAACGGCGTCGGCTATGGGATGAGAGTAATGTTCCTCTGCCGAAGCAGCAAGGGCCAGAAGACCGTCGCTGTCAAGGTCTTTTACCAGGGAAATGCAGTCGGTCACTTCAAACTGCCCGGTGGTGATAGTCCCTGTCTTGTCAAAAACTATAGTGTCCACTTCGGCCATTGCCTCAATGGCCTGACCGCCCTTTACCAGGACCCCCTCCTTGCCTGCCTGGTACATGGCAATCTTGATGCATACCGGTGTGGAAAGTTTGATGGCGCATGAATAGTCCACCATAAAGACAGCAGCGGCCCTTTTGAGGTCCCTGGTGAGGACAGCCATCAGGCCACCCAACGCAAATGTCAGGGGCACCAGACTGTCAGCCAGTTTTTCAGACTCTCTCTGGGCGATGGATTTCGTCTTCAGTGAGGACTCGATATAGCGGGAAATACGGGCTGTAGTGGTCTCTCTGCCAACGCTCACAGCTCTTATTTTGATCCTGCCTTCCTCGACTACTGTCCCGGACATTACCGTGTCGCCGACCTCCTTCCTGACCGGGACAGACTCCCCGGTCACGGAGGCCTGGTTGACAAGGGCCGTGCCCTGTTCTATCCGGCCGTCTATTGGGATGAGGTCACCTGTCCCAACTACTACCAATTGGCCAGGCAGGATCTCTGTAACAGGTATCTGACTTTCCGTGCCGTCTTTTTCTACCCAGGCCATGCCGGTCTTAGGCTTGAGAAGGCTCCTGATCAGACGGTCTGAGTTGGTTTCAGTGGTGTGCTTGATATAATCACCGGTCCTCAGCAAAAGGTGAACAGCATTTGCCGTAAAGTAATCCCTCCGGAGCATGGCCAGGCTCACTGCAGTGGCATCAAGGACCTCGACCTTGAGCCCTTTGGTAACAAGAGTTGCGGCGCCTTCCAGAATTAGCGGAGAGACTGAAAGCCATGAAATGACAGCCTTCAGACGCATAGGCAGGATGGGAAGGACCAGGAGCACAACCAGAGACATGATGATGCCGCTGACGTCGGCTTCTGTCCTGGTATCGATGTATCTCTGGTCCGATACGGCTTCTTGGGGAGGAATAGCCAGTGATGATAGAATTCTGTCGCGAATATCGGAATTCCCACTGTACTCGATTACTATGGACGAGGCCTTGTGATTTATCCTCACATCGTCAATCCCTTCTATCGCCATGATATAGCCTTCAAAAAAAGGTATGTCTAAAGCAGGATGTGAAAGAAACGGTCCTTTGAGGCGGATCCTGCCCGGCAGCTCGTGTGCGATTTCCAAATCTGCACCGGCGAGCATCTCACCGACTTGACTTGCGCTGCCTGAACTCTCTGAATTCACTGATTCTCCGAATAATGAAGGAACCTTTGTAGGCCACGATCATTCAATAGAAAAATCCATCGTCAAATCATGGTCAAATAACCACCCTGCTGGACCGTCTTAAGTCCGTTAAGGACAAACTGGAAATGCTCCCTTGTTACTTTATGTTATTGCGAAAGAATAAAGTTAAGTATTAAAATTGCTCCTAAAAGAACAGAGAAAGGAGCAGTTGTCAAGCTTCTTTTTTGCTGAACCTTTCCGGTTAAAGCTTTATTCATAAGGTGAGTTGACAAAACAAGGAGCTTGTTTTATAAGGTGCTCTCGATATTTAAGTAAAGAATGAATTGCAATAGTGTTAATCATGATTGTTTTGATTGTTTTTTAACTGGCGGATTTTATAGAAGTTCATGTCTTTTTCAGGAACAGAATGATGAATACGAATGAACTTTCTCTAAAGGGATTGCGAGTCCGGCACAGTATTCCCGGTCGCATGCGTGTCAGGGTTGAGGATATCCGCCATAGCGGCAACAGGGCCGCAGCTCTGAAAGACTGGCTCGTCCGGCAGCCCGATGTGACCGATTCCGAGACGAGGCCTGTAACAGGGAGTGTCATACTTTTCTATGATGCAGACAAGGCATCTCCTTCAGGCCTGTTGAAGCTCCTCAACCAGTGGTTGAATGATGATCAGTTTGCCGCGCCGGACCAAGAAGGCCTGCGCCCTGTAACCTGCGGGCTGAAATGTCCGGATTGTCGTCCCCTCAGACCTGAGAGGTCCCTGATCAGCCGCCTCATAGAGGTAATAGCCCTCACCGGCTTCATGGCCTATGTCCTGGTTCGGGAGGTTATATTCAAATCCCCTGTGTCCCAAGGTCCCTTCAGTCTCACCGCACTGGTGGCGGCAGTTGGGGCACTGCCACTCCTGAAACACGCCTGGGAGAATCTGCGTCAGGGCCGGTATATGAGCCTCTTCCCCTTCCTGGCTGTCAGTTGCGTGGTGGCCATTTTTGTAGGAGAGGCACTTGCGGCCATGGAAATCATCTGGATCCTGCGGATCGGTATGCTCCTTGAGGACTATGTGGGTGAACGATCACGAAGGGCGATACGCGACATCCTCCAGGTAGCGGCGAAAAATACCTTTATCGTAGTGGACGGAGTGGAGGTGGAAATACCAGCAGACCAGGTCCAAGTCGGCAATACCGTAGTTTGCCACACAGGTGAAAAAATCCCTGTGGACGGGGTGGTACTGGAAGGAGAGGCCCTGGTGGACGAGGCCCCCATCACCGGCCGGTCTGAACCGGAAGTACGCCGGGCCAAGGACCGAGTCTTTGCCGGTACTATTGTCCAGCAAGGGGCGATCTTCATCCGGGCCGAGAAGGTGGGAGATGAGACCTATCTCTGTCGAATCCTGCATCTAGTGGAAGACTCCCTGGAGAACCGGGCACCTTCGGAGAAACGTGCAGACATGCTTGCCTCGCGACTCATGCGCATTTCCGTTGTAGCGGTCCTGGGGACCCTGATCATCACTCTGGATCCCCTGCGGGCCTTCACAGTAATGCTGGTCCTGGCCTGTCCATGTGCGACTGTACTGGCTGCTTCTACCGCGGTCTCAGCCGCCCTTGCCAATGCCGCCCGGAACCACACCCTTATCAAAGGTGGACTCTACCTTGAGCATATAGGTGAAGCGAATTGTTTCTGTTTTGACAAGACCGGCACCCTTACCACCGAGGTCCCGCGAGTGGTTGAGGTGATCCCACGAACTCCGAGGCAGAGCCCGATAAGTATCCTGGCCCTGGCTGCCACTGCAGAGGCCCACTACCAACACCCCATGGCCCAAGCCCTTGTGGCAGCCGTTACTGAAGTGGGCATTAAGCCAAAACCGCACGTTATGTGCGAGTTCATTCTGGGCCGGGGAGTCCGTGCCCGGTTGGATGGAGACAATATCCTGGTAGGGAACGACAAGTTCATGGACAAGGAGGGGGTCAATGTCAACTATTTCAAGGGTAATGCCAGTGACCTAATCGCCAGGGGAAACACCGTAGTCTATGTGGCCAAAAACGGTAAAGCCCAGGGGCTGATAGCAGTGTCCAATACCATCAGGGCCGGTGCCGGAGATGTGCTGGACTGGCTCAGAAAGGATGGGGTCTCTGCCCTGCACCTGGTCACCGGAGACACAAAGCCGGTAGCTAAGGCCATGGCCGAGGACTTTGAATTTGATGACTACCAGGCTGTCCTGCTTCCCAAGGAAAAGGCACGCTATGTGGAACAGCTCGAAGCCCAGGGCAAACAGGTGGTCATGGTGGGTGACGGTGTAAACGATGCTCTGGCCCTGGCCAGTTCCAGTGTTGGTGTGGCCATGGGGGCCGGAGGGGCCGAAGTTGCCATCGAGGCAGCGGATATTGCCTTGGTGAATAGCGATCTCGAGTGCATTGTGAGGCTTCGGCAGCTCAGCCACGAAACTATTAAAACTATCGAGCAGAATCACTGGCTGGCTGTCTCCACCAACATAGGAGGTGTGATACTCGGGGCCGCAGGTATGCTCCCGCCCATCATGGCCGGGGCCCTGCACATAGTTCATTCACTGGGTATCCTGCTCAATTCCAGCCGGCTTCTGGCCTGGAATGCACCTGGGCTGGGGCCGGACAAGAGTGAGGAAGGTTGAAGGTTGAAGGTAGAAGGCTGAAAAGAAATAAACGGTTCAAAGATTGATGAATAATACGGCCTTGAAAAATAAAGTAATCCGGACGTTGTTAGACATTGTACCACACCTGGAGATTGCCCATCATATCCCCGGCAGGATCAGGCTCAGGATTTCGTCTTCCGGCATTGAGTCTCTTCTGGGAATGGACCTGGCGAGCCATGTGAATCAGATCCCCGGCATCCTGGATGTGCGGGTCAACGCCTTGGCCCTGTCCGCAATAGTTGAGTATGATCCTGAGCGTCTGGACCCGAAATTGTGGGAGGCCCTGGCCGGGTTGAAAGACCGGCCGGAACAGACAAAGGATGTGGTGGCCCGCCTTCTCGCTTTGTGGCAATAGGCTTCAGGAATAGAGGAAAAAAAGGAATGGAGAGCAGCAAGTCAATAGAACCCAGCTCTGAAAGATCCTCAGAGGACTTATCCTCGCAAAGCACTTTACCACTAGCCCTGGCCAGTGAAGGAGAAAGGCTCAGGATTGTTTCCCTGAGAGGAGGAAGGGGATTTCATGAAAAGCTGGTGAGTATGGGGCTTAATGTGGGTGATGAAATTGAGGTTATACAACGCCGGGGAGGAGGTACAGTGCTGATAGCCAAGGAAGGAATTCGTTACGGCCTGGGAGGAGGTATGGCGCAAAAGATCCTTGTTGCCATAATTTAATAGTATAGGAATTTCCATTTTTTGACAGGATCAACAGGATAAATGAAAATAAGGAAATAGGATTATGAAATTAGGTGATTTAGCTGTAGGTGAAAAAGCCAAGGTTGCGGGATATATCAAGGGTTCCAAGACCTATCGCGGGAAACTCATGGCCATGGGGCTTACAAAGGGCACGGATTTTGTCATTACTCGCGTTGCTCCAATGGGTGATCCGGTTGAAATAAATGTGCGTGGCTTTGCTCTGACCCTGAGAAAGGATGAGGCCGCAGCAGTTACAGTGGAAAGGGGAAACCAGCCATGAATGATTTTATCATAGGCGTTGCAGGGAACCCAAACTGCGGCAAGACTACGATGTTCAATGCCCTGACCGGTGCCAAGCAGAGAGTGGGAAACTGGCCGGGGGTGACAGTAGACCGCAAGGTCGGCAATTACAGACATGGCAGCAAAGAGGTCGAGGTTGTAGACCTGCCCGGCATCTATTCCCTGGCTGCCACTTCAGTGGATGAGGAAGTCGCCAGGGACTACATCCTTTCTGGAGAACCTGATCTTATAGTCAACATTGTGGACGCCTCAAACCTGGAGCGCAATCTGTATCTGACCAGTCAACTGCTGGAGATGAAGATCCCCATGCTGGTGGTCCTTAACATGATGGACATTGCAAAGAGCCGCAATATCGAGATTAATATCCCGGGCCTTGCTGAGAAGCTAGGCTGCCCGGTCATCCCCATTGTCGCGGCAAAGAATGAGGGCACAGAGACGCTGAAGACTGCAATCAACAAGGCCTCAAAAGAGAAATCCATATCCGCAACCGAGATAGTTTACCCCTTGGAAATCCAGGAGGCCGTAAAGGAATTGATCCCTGTGGTGGAAGAGGCAATACAGGGTAAAAAGGCGGATGCCAACTGGGTGGCAGTAAAACTCCTTGAAGGGGATAAACTGGCCTCCGAAATGGTGGGTAATTATACTGACGAGATTGCAGAGCATCACAGGAAGGATATCGAAAACAAGCTGGGAGAAGAACCGGATATCGTGGTGGCGGACACACGGTATGGCTTTATCAACGATTTGACCAGGGACCTTGTCAAGAAGGCCAGCCAGGTGATAAAAGCCACGTCTGATAAGATCGACCATGTTGTGCTCAATCGAGTCATGGGCATCCCTATTTTTCTGGTGGTAATGTACTTGATGTTCATGTTCACCATCAATTTTGGTGGTGCGTTTATTGACTTTTTTGATATCTTTGCCGGCACAATTTTTGTGGACGGTTTTGGAAAACTTCTAGGCCCAGTCGGCACGCCGGAATGGCTGGTTACCATCCTGGCCGGCGGAGTTGGCGGCGCTATTCAGACCATGGCCACTTTTATCCCGCCCATTGGCTGCATGTTCCTGTGTCTTTCCTTTCTCGAGGACTCAGGGTACATGGCCAGGGCCGCCTTTGTCATGGACCGGTTTATGAGGTTTATCGGTCTGCCTGGCAAATCCTTTATCCCCATGCTGGTGGGATTCGGCTGCAATGTCCCAGCCATCATGGCTACCCGCACACTTGAGAATCAGCGCGACAGGACCCTCACCATCATGATGAACCCCTTCATGTCCTGCGGGGCGCGACTGCCGGTCTATGCCCTGTTTGCTGCGGCCTTTTTCCCTGTCGGCGGGCAGAATCTGGTATTCGGCCTCTACCTCATCGGAATAGGTTTTGCCGTCCTGACAGGTCTGATACTTAAAAATACCCTGCTCAAGGGGGACATCACTCCTTTTGTGATGGAGCTTCCCCCTTACCATATGCCTACTGTTAGAGGGATACTGCTCCGTACCTGGGATCGTCTTAAGACCTTTATGTTTCGGGCAGGACGCGTCCTTGTCCCTGTAATTGTGGTCCTGAGCTTCATGAACTCCATGGGGACGGACGGTACCTTTGGCAATGAGGACAGTGAAAAATCCGTACTGGCGAACATAGGTAAAAGCATTACCCCTATCTTCAGACCAATGGGAATTGTAGATGACAATTGGCCGGCTACGGTTGGTATATTCACCGGCCTCTTTGCCAAGGAAGCAGTAGTCGGGACACTGGATTCCCTCTATTCCCAGATTGATGCCGGTGCCGGCGGCGGCGAAGAGGGTGAAGAGGCCTTTGACTTCTGGGGCGGCATCGTGGAGTCCTTTGCCACTATTCCAGCCAATCTTGGCGATCTGGCCGGGAGCTTTCTGGATCCGCTGGGCCTGTCCGTGGGTGATGTAGGTTCCATTGGGGCGGCAGCAGAAGAGCAGGAGGTAAGCTTTGGTACCTTTGGCTCTATGGCCACTCTTTTTGCGGGCAAGATCGGCGCCTTTGCATATCTCCTCTTTATTCTGCTCTACTTCCCCTGTGCGGCTGCTATTGCTGCCGTGTACCGGGAAACCAACCTTAAGTGGACAGTCTTTGCCGGGGCATGGACTACCGGCCTGGCCTACATGGCATCTTCGGCCTTTTACCAACTGGCCACTTTTGGTCAGCATCCTGCCTCATCCTTGACATGGGTAGGTATTGAGGTATTGGTTTTTGCCATTATATTCTTTATTATGAGGTACTTGGGTCAGGAGGACCGCGAAACAGAATCAGCCCTTGCTGCTGCAAAGGCGTAGTATTTGAGAGGCGTCTAATTGGTACCGGAGCGGGGAAGACGCGGTTTTCCCGTATCTTCCCCCCTTTTTTTTGGAGATATGTTGAATTCTGAATGTTGAATTTTGAATTAAGGAAAAAATTCATGATGATTAGTACATTTAATTCAACATTCAATACTCAACATTCAACATTTTATTCGCGATGCCAAAACCAATCCTCGTAATAGGTATCCATCAGGAAGAGCTGGCATTCGGAGAGCGGGTTGCGGAACTAGTGGAGGGGTTAGGGATAGATGTGCTGCGTATCGAGCAAGGCCTTTCGAACAGAAAACCTATTTTTGATGATCTTTTCTATTACACCACTCAGCATCGAGAAATATATCTCCAGTTGCGTCAGCAAGTAAAAAAAAGATATGACTTGTTAATAGACCTTCATAGCGGGATCAATGAATCAGAATCGTGCGCGGATATCTTTTGTAAACATGTCAATATGCTTAACTGTCTGAAGACCGTATCCAAGCAATGTTCCAATATTCAGTGTTCCTTACCTGAACCCGTTCGATTCAGAAGAATTATTGAGGATTTAGAAAAAATTGATGATCTAGCCGTAGGAAATGAAGATCTGGATGGCAAAACACCTCAAAACATATATCCTATTTGCCGGACTGTGATTCCCCAAACTGTCTGGGCAAGCAAGGACTTTATCTATGTCGGCCTTGAAATTTATCTTCCAAAGCCGGGCGAGGGGACCATGGAAGACTGGCTGTTTACCGCAGAGATTGTGGAGTGTATTCTAAAATGCACCCAGTCTCTGAGAAGCAGCCCGCCTGGCTAACCAGGCCGCCAAGTGAAGAAATAAACAGCGTCTAATCCGGCAAAGACAGAAATCAGGACGGGAGCGTAGATCCCTATTCCTGTCTCCAGCCAGGCATAGAGTCTGAGAGGATTATCGGTCCTGGTAGCGACACGGCCTAAATAAAAGCTCCCGAGGGCCAGCCCGGCCATAAACGAGGTTAAGACAGTAACTATCGCCAGGGTACTGCTGCCAAAGACGGTCCTCAGCATCCCGGCCCAGGCAATCTCATAGATCAGGCCGGTAGCACCAGAGAGAAAGAAGATGAGAAAGATAAT
>JAJSZR010000032.1 GCA_030262715.1 Deltaproteobacteria bacterium | reverse complement strand
CAAAATCATTGAGGCAGTATTTTTTCATGCCTTAAGTATATAAAAATTTTATAATGCCGTTGACCTCTCAGTCAATGAGAAAAAACGGGTCAACCATTCAACCACCGTGTTAATGAAACCTTCGCTGAATTGACTGACTGCGCTGGTGGAAATTCATGGTTTAGAAAAATAAAAAAAGGCGGCCGTTAAAGCCGCCTTTCTTTTTTTGGAAGATTGGGATAGGAATAGCTCTATTTGATTTCGATCTGTTTTGCCTTTATCTCTTCCTTTTTGGGGAGGATAATTTTTAAGACACCTTTATCGTAGGATGCCTCTATTTTGTCAGAATTCACTGATACAGGAACTCTGATAGTCCTGGAAAAGGCTCCGTAGCGGGTCTCAATGCGATGGAAGCTCTCTTTCTTTTCCTCGGTTTTTTGCTTCTTTTCCCCTTTTATTGTCAGCAGGTCACCGGAGAGAGATATGTCAATATCCTTGGGTTCTATGCCCGGGACTTCTGCTTTTACGATAAGGGCATCCTTTGTCTCTGACACATCCAAGGCAGGCATCCATTCCCCTCTCATGGGCAGAAATTCTCTTTCTTCACCGGCCAAACTCCCCCAAAGATCCTCCATCTCCCTTCTAAGATTGCTCAGTTCACGCAATGGTCTCCACGGTGTAATCTCAAACATGGTACATACCTCCTTTATTTTAAATCCAGTCAAATAAATCCTAAGCAAAAAATAAGTTCGAATTTTTTTGAGTCAAGTGAGTTCCTGGCTGAAAATTTCCAATGGACAGGTAAGATTTTTGGATATGCTTACCTTGAAACAGCCCTAACCAGCCTCTTTATTTGCGCGTTTAAGAGAAAATAGATATAGTAAAACTTTACGTTGTTCTAATATTAAGGAGAGTACCTTGATGTGTGAAGGGTGTATGATTCCTAAAAACTTTTTAGCTTTTGTACGATAAGGAAAGCATGACACAGAACTTATTTCTCCTAAATGAAAAAATTGTGAGATATTAAGGATCATATTGACAGAATTAGTGAGAGGCTAAAGGAGGTCCCTTGGCATGGCTGAACAAGCTGATGGCAAAAGCCCACTTACTCAACCCTTCAACATAAGGGATTGCGCACTTGTATCCATGGCCACTGGTTACAGGGCCCAAAACCTGAGAGAATTTAATGAAGGGCTGATGAGAGTCCATGAGGGCAGCATATATCATCACTTCTGGGGACGTTTCTTGGAGCCACAGTTCGACGAGCCTGAGTACAGTAACGATTTTGCAGCCTGGGTATACCATCGTCTTAACGAAAAGGCCTTGGCAGAGAAGCTGAGCGTTATTGACCCCACTGACTATGAAGATATTGAATCCGTCAGGCAGGATTTGGTGGAACGGATAGAAGACAGGCTGTACGAGAATGAATTTGTGCCTTGGACAAGGGCCGATGAACAATTTCATTTCGTCCGTTCCCAGATAGTGATCTTGGACACCGGGCGTTATCTGGAGAGACCATCAGATTTGCCGGCCGCAGTGGCAGAGATGACCATTGGCAGCATATTTTATCACTATATAGATGCCCGGAAGAGGACAGAAGACAGGAGTGACGACTTTAGCGCGTGGTTGACAGGTTGGGGTGACAGATACAATGATCTCAGGCTGAAGCTCATGGCTGTTGATCCATTCTTTTCTTCTCTGAAAGAATTGCGCTTTACGGTAACCCAGGTGCTGGAGGAATACTTCAGCAGAGGGAACTCATGAGCGAACTCCTTGACCGTTACGCAGAAGTGGCAGGCCGGGACGTAGTAAATCACCTTTACCAGTTGGCTGCACCCCTCAAAGGCATGAAGGTTGTTCACGTAAACTCCACCAGGGAAGGTGGAGGGGTGGCTGAGATCCTCAGGAAACTTGTACCGATGATGGAGGCCCTGGGCCTTGATGTGAAGTGGGAAGTATTGGAGGGTAACCCTGATTTTTATCAATGTACCAAGGGGTTTCACAATGCCATCCAGGGCTTCCCAATAGAACTGTCTGAGGCCATGTTGGAGGCCTATGAGACCGTTAATGTAGAGAATACCGAGAAACTCCGGCCTGTCCTTGAAGAGGCTGACTTTGTCTTTATACATGATCCGCAACCAGCGCCATTCCTCAACTTCTGCCCCAATAGGCGTGGAAAGTGGGTATGGAGGTGCCATATAGACTGCAGCCGTCCGTATCGTCCGGTATGGAAGTATTTAAAAAAGTGGGTCCAGGACTATGATGCCAGCATCTTTTCCCTGGCGGAGTTTGCTCAACTCCTGCCTCATCCCCAGTACCTGATCGCCCCCAGTATAGATCCCCTGAGTGAAAAAAACATGGATCTTCCCGAAGAGGAGGTTAAGGGAGTCTTTGACAGTTTTGACCTGAAGCCGGATCTGCCCTTTATTTTACAGGTCTCCAGGTTTGACCGGTTTAAGGATCCCATTGGTGTGATAGAGGCCTACAAATATGCCAAAAAGATGGTGCCCTTGCAACTGGTTTTGGCAGGTGGCGGTGCCACCGATGACCCTGAAGGTGAAAAGGTGCTTGAGGAGGTCAGAAAGGCTGCTGAAGACGACGAAGACGTCCACGTACTGCTTCTTCCACCTGATGCCCACAGAACTATTAATGCCTTGCAGCGGGCCTCTGATATTGTGCTTCAAAAGTCCATAAAGGAGGGCTTCGGGCTTACTGTTACAGAGGCAATGTGGAAAGGAAAACCAGTGATCGGAGGAGACACGGGTGGAATTCGTCTCCAGGTAGTAGATCACTTTACCGGTTTCAGGGTAAGAAGCCCTGAAGGCGCTGCCTTGCGCATCCGTTATCTGCTGCACCGCATGGATAAGTTGGAAGAGATGGGCACCAGGGCAAGACGTCTTGTTCTTGAGAATTTTCTTCTGACACGGCACTTGAGGGAATATCTTGCATTGATGATTGGTGTGTTTCACGGTCTTGAAGACCGGATAGATATGGTACAATGAGGATCCTTTCTCCAGGAACGAAGACAGATCTTTGGATAAAGCCTATGAGAATTTCCATTTTTCAAAGGAGGAAAAGGGGGGTATGTGAAAGAGCCAGGTACCAGGATAGTAGCAGTTTCGAATCGTTTGCCTATTCGTTTGGTTCATGGACCGGACGGATTGGAGATAAGGCCTGGTGCAGGTGGCCTGGTTACTGCCCTTGCTCCGGTCTTCAGGAACAGGGGAGGGATTTGGATTGGTTGGTCCGGAGGGACTGATGATACCGATCTTGCCGGGCTCATGGAACCTGCGTCTCGTGAGGCCGGATATACCCTTCATCCGGTCCCGCTCTCAGCCGATGAGGTTGGCGACTACTACTACGGATTCTCCAATGAGGTTATCTGGCCCCTGTTTCATGATTTACAGACTCGCTGTAATTTTAGACCCAGGTATTGGTACCAGTACCTTAATGTCAACCGCAAATTCGCTGAGATTACAATAAAGTACAGCATTGAGACCGATTATATATGGGTCCATGACTACCATCTCATGCATATGGCTAAGTTTCTTAAGGAGCTTGGTGCAGAGAGGAACACAGGCTTTTTCCTTCACATTCCCTTTCCGCCTGCGGACATCTTCATGAAATTACCATGGAGGGCTCAGATCCTCAGAGCACTCCTTGAATATGAACTTGTTGGTTTTCAGACCCTGAGGGACCGCAGGAATTTTATCCAGTGCCTCCGGCATATCAGCGCAGGTATCAGGATTTCAGGAAGGGGGCCTGTCATTACTGTTATTGTTGGAGATAAACGGGTCAGAGTAGGTGCCTTTCCTATCAGTATTGATCATAATGCATTTGCCCGGGATGCAAAGTCTAAAGAAGTGGCCGATATGGCATGGTACCTCCACGAGGCCTTGCCGGACCGGCAGGTGATACTGGGTGTGGATCGCCTTGATTATACCAAGGGGATACCGGAGAGGCTTGAGGCCTTTAAAGACGCGCTTTTCCGTTTTCCTGAACTTCAGGGGAAGATTACCCTGGTCCAGGTTGTAGTGCCCAGCAGGGAGGAGGTCCCTGAATACCAGATGCTTAAGGCAGAGCTATACCGTCTTGTTGGTGAAATAAATGGGCGGTTTACCCGGTCAGGCTGGGTGCCAATACACTATCTCTACAGGAGCCTGGACCGCTCTGAGCTTTTGGCCTATTATCGTTTGGCTGAAATCGCCATAATTACTCCCCTGAAAGATGGAATGAACCTGGTTGCAAAAGAGTACTGTACCTGTAACCTGGAAGAAAATGGTGTGCTGATTCTCAGTGAGTTTGCAGGTGCTGCGGCCCAGTTACACAGAGGGGCTATCATGGTTAATCCCTATGATGTCGAAGGGATGTCCAACGCCATTCATCAGGCCTTTCACATGGATCAATCGGAAAGGCATGATAGGATGCACAGGCTTAGGGAGATAGTGCATCGCAGAGACATTTTCTGGTGGGTAAATAATTTCCTAAAGGCGGCCCTTGCCAAGGACCTTCGAGCGTTCCCTGCCATTGAAGATTATGTGCTTGAGATTCCCCTGGCATCCACCAATGTTGAAAAAATGTAAACTACAAAATGAAGGATGCCGCTGCATTATTGCTTCTTATAGCTTTGGACAATACTTATGGCCGTCCTTTTAACCTCCATGGCAGGGTCGTCCAAAAAAGGAAAAACGTGCTCAAGTTCTATTGACTTCATGGTACCCAGGCGTTCAAGGGCAAGGGCCCTTATCCTTGAATTGGGATCTTTAAGGAAGGAACGATAGAGTTCCTCATGGGTCATATGGTTGTCCAGTTGCCCCAGGAGTATGAGTATGTCAAGTCTCAGAGAAGGTTCACCGCATTCAAGTTCTTTTCTGTAAATTTCAGTAATTTCTTTTTGCTTGTCCTTAAACCTCCACAGATTAAAGAGGATGGCCCTTTTCTGGTCCAGAGAGCATTGCTGCATCCTGTCAACCAGAAGTCCGATCACACGGCTGTCCTTCAGATTACACAGCGCACATACCGCTACTTCCTGTATCTCCTCCTCAGGGTCATAGAGACATTCAATCAAGGACAAAGCCGCTCCCATATTGCCTTCCCAGCCCAGGGCTAATATGGCACGAACCCTAACATCTGTATCAGGGTTTTTCAGGTCTGCAATCAATTTTCTGATCAGGGCCTGGGGGTCATCCAGGAAGGGTCCTATTACGCTGAGGTGTAAAGCTGCCTGATCTCTCAGTTCGTCCGGCTCTTCCAAGTCGCACATAATCTCATATAAAGGCCAGTAGACATCCTCTTTGGCAAAGCTTCCCAATAATAAGACAATTTCTCGTCTGAGTTTAAGTTCTCCGAGCTTCAGTGCCCGCAGTAGTAAAGGTATTGCCCGATCCTTTTCAGCAATCACTAGTCCTGGATCAGATATATATCTCTTGGCCTGGGTCAGAAGACGTTCCCGTGCATCAAATGGGACTATAGATGACATAGATAATATTAACTACCTTCCGGGTTCAATCCCTGACGCATCCATCACGATATCTCCACTTCCGCAGGTGCCAGGACATCGGTCTTTTCCTTTGCCGTCCATTCGGGCAAGTGTGCTTCAGTGAACTTCCACCCGCAGTGGCGGAGTGTTCCTTTAAAAGGTGGATTGCCGTGGACATTGCCTATGAGTTTGATCCGGGTGGGGTCAAAGTCTTCCTCAATTTCCACCTGGCTTCCCTCGGCAGCCTTAAGCACAGGCGAGAGTCCAAAAACCTCCTTCAAAGCGGCTCTGCACCCACGATGGACCTCCCTGACTGCAGCACCTATTTGGGCATCGTCATATGGCTCTATGTCCTCCTGCAGGAAGTCAATGAGCCGGCCTTCCCGTTGGAGCAAGCCCAAAGTCTGGACTATGGCGATCTCCGAGGCATGAGGAATTTCGTGTTTTAGATCATCTCCAGCCATGATCTCGCTCGGAGGCGGTGTTGCTTCAGGACTTGTTATGATTTTTTCTTCTTCGGGCTCGATAGCTTTCTCCACGTCTGGAGAGGGAGCAATTCCCTTCTGCCATGATCTCGCTATTAGATAGAATATCAGTCCAACTGCCGGAGGGGATCCCAGAATGGCAGGGCCTATCCAGTTGTTCATGAGAGCGGGATCAAAATAGACTGCTGCGCCTGCCAGACCGGTCAAACTGCCAAAACACAAAAGTGAACTTACAAGTATATTTCTGTGAAGATTGCTATTTTTCATAATTTTATACCTAACTAAATATCGTAGAGGTTCAAAGGTTCAGGGGTTGAGGGTTGTTTTGAAAAATGAACATCGAACATCGAACATCGAACGTCCAACGTCGAATGAAAAACGAATATCCAATACCGAACATTCAACGGCTATTTCTGTTTCTTCATCTTTTCCCATTCAATGTTCAATGTTGGACGTTCAATGTTCGATGTTCATCTTTTTCTTGCACCCTGAACCTTTGAACAGTTACCAAATTCCTAGTGTCCCCAGTCCATTTTGAGAATATTTTCCCTGGCGTTGACTTTTTTGATGCGTACTTTGATTTGTTGGTCCCAGGAATACCTTTGCCCTGGTATTGCCGGAAGTTCCACAATCAGAAGGTAATCCGAAAGTACGGCAAGTATCTTGTGAGGACCCGTGTCCAGTATCCAGGCGTCAAGTGGTGCATCTTTCCTTTTTTCCATGTGTTTCAGCAGCCAGTAACGGGTTCTTGCCTGGCGCACTGCTGAAGCAGCATTGAGCCCCTGCTGGAGGTATATGGCAAATTTTATCAGATCCTCTTTTGTGTGAAGTGGTTTGCCTTTTGCAAGCATGTATGTAATCTGCTGTTGCATAAGGAGATCAAGCCCGCGTCTTAATGGCGAAGTTATCGTTGTGTATACATCCAGACCAAGACCATGATGTATGTCAGGCTCAGTCCCCAGATTACCTTTACTGATGAGTCTTCTTTGCCTGAAATTGGCCAATAAATCTGTTTCGTTCCCGGAGATAATGCGGTCCCTTGGTGGAGGTTGGCTTCGGTAAAGTGCCGGAATAGCATGATTCTTCAAAAATTGAGCTGCTATGAGATTTGCCAGAATCATGCACTCTGCTATGAGAAAACGGGCTGGCCCGGGTTGAGAAAGCTCTACTTCTACATCTCCAGCCTCATCAATCTGTATAACAAGTTCAGGGATGGGAAGAGGAAGGGCGCCGTCTTCAATTCTCCTGGTCTGGCGAGCGACGCAGAGTTCATAGAGAGTGTGAAATGGATGTCCTTCTACTATTCTTGCCTCGGCATCATCATATGTGAGGCGCTCGTGGACATTGATTACGCTATGGACTATTCGCTGCGAGAGGATGTTCCCTTTCTGGTCCAAATATATAAAGGAGGATAGTGCCCTGCGATCTTTTCCCATCTCAAGGCTCCACGCCCCCTGGGAAAGTATTTCAGGGAGCATTGAGATTTTCCGGTCCGGCAAATAAATGGTTGTTCCCCTCTGTATGGCGTCTTTAAATAAAGGAGTGTCGCGCTCTATCTGAAGACCTATATCGGTAATATGAATACCGATTTCCCATTCGTTATTGACTTCTCTAAAGCTCAATGCGTCATCAAGGTCCAGGCTCTCCGGTCCATCTATGGTAAAAGTATGGAGGCCGGTCAGGTCCTCTCGATCCTCTTTTATTGCATCTACTGAGAATTCAGCCAGCGCTTCCGCCTGTTGGATAATGGCTTTGGAAAACTCGGTGTCTATTTCATATCTAAACAACTCAAGATTTTCTTCTTCATCCCATATTTCTGCCTTGATAAGGGTGAAAAAAGGAGCAGTGGCGCTGCTAAGGCCTGCCTGTCTGAACAGTTCGCGAACCAAAACGGCTTGCTCTGATTCGTCTCCGTGTATACAGAAGTCTTTAATATTTGATATCCAGAAGGAAATATCCGGGTCATCAAGCTCTTTAACGGCCTTTTCCTTTTTTAATGGGTTATCTGACCACAGTTTCTCAAGCCACTGGCTTCCCCTGATAAGTTGTGCAAAACGTTCTGCCTCTCTGGCACGTTGATCCAGAATTCGCTTAACAGCCTCAGGAGATTGGACTTTTATCATCCCTTCTCTGAATTTGAAGTACGTGTGGTCGTCTATTACCGCTCGTATAAAGGCGGCCTCATGGTCAGGCTCCACTGTCTGCTCAAAGGCAAGTTCGGCCAGTTTTGCTGGAGACCAGAGTGCCTGTTCGTCTTGAACCAGCTCCCAGAGTTCAGGAATGTTGATTTTTTCTTTCAGTGCCTCTCTGCGGGCAAAAATTTCATATAGTTTCTTGATGCGGATATCTCTTGCTTTAGCAGATAATTGCCGTGTAGATACATGGATAAAACGGCTGGAGGCGAGGTTGATTTCCCTCCCAAGATGGGTCAGTAAGTGATATCTGGCTCCCTTCTTAGCGATACACTGGGCGCAGATAAAACGCTGGTCTTCCAGGAATTCAACTACCTGGCTAGTTGATATTTTCATTTGGCCGGGAATCAGGGAAGGAGATTCTTGAGTTCGTCAACGGCTTGGTTAAGGCCATAGTCTGCCAGTTCCGTGGCAGTAAGCCAGCGCAGGCCTGTTTTCCTGTACAGCCCGGCTTTCAGGAGATTTTCCATTAATGACTGTTGTGTCTCATCAAAGGTGTTACGCCAAAGTATTGCTCCGTCTGAAACCCGGATTATTTGGAGTGTGAAGGCCACAGAGGCAGACCTTTTTACCGAATACTCTCCGCCTATGCGATCTTCGAACCTGAAGAGCTTGCTGTACAATACTGCATCCACTTTGAGTTCTTCGCCAAATGCCTGGATCAACTGGAGCCTGGAAGCCTTTATGTCCGCTGCTAATAAGGAATTCAAAAGACCTATGCACCGGCCTTCAGACACAATCAAGAACCTTTGATCATCCTGAAAAGCTTGAAATAAAAGATGAGTCACTCCACTGCTTGCCTCTGGCGTTATCTTGTTGTTATCAGACAAAGAGTCGCTCAAGAGACAGGTTGGCCTTTCCTGACCAGGCTGGGCAGATGCCCGGTCCATTGGGAGAACTGCAATCCGGTTGAGCACTGGAAGCAGAGCCTGTTTTGTTTCGCCCCTTTTCTGGAAAAAGCCGTTGCACCCCTGTAAAAACAAAAGAGAGGCAGTCAGGCAAAACAACAGTGAATAAGTATAAATGACCAAGCAAATCCTAAGTTTTTTACTGTTCATTTTTTCAGCCTTACAAATTTACGTTAACCATTCCTGTTCCTGAAAACTATAGCGTCCCTTTGCTGGAAAGAGGACCTTTCAATCTGGGATCAAACTGTGTTGCCTGATCAATAGCCTTGCCTAAGGCCTTGAAGGCCGCTTCTGCAATATGATGGCCGTTTTTTCCATAGGGTACATGAACATGGAGAGTCATGCCGCTATTTACCGCCATGGCCCGCAGGAATTCCTCAACCAGTTCCGTATCAAAATTCCCTATTTTGGATGTAAGGAAACCTACCTTGTAGACCAAAAAAGGCCTATTGCAGATGTCAAGGTTTACACAAGCCAGGGTTTCCTCCATGGGTATGGAGGCATTTCCAAAACGCCTTATGCCGCTCAAGTCCCCTATGGCCTGGGCCAAAGCCTTTCCCAGGCATATCCCTATATCCTCTACCGTATGATGTGCATCGACTTCCAGGTCTCCTGTGGCCCTGATATCCAAATCAAAGAAGCCATGCACAGCCCAAAGTGTCAACATATGGTCCAAAAAGCCTATCCCGGTGTTTATGGAGGCCTTTCCTTGGCCATCTATAGTAAGATTTAGATTTATGTCAGTTTCTTTTGTGGTTCTGCTAATCTTTGCGTTTCTTGGCATGGTGGTCACCTGCTCAATTTAGTTTTAAGCCTGTTAAATTTTTGGCCGATGAGAACTCTGATAACTAATATTTTGTGAGGACCTGGACAATACTGTGGCAAGGCGAAAAAAAACACCATTTTTCAATATAGAAAGCATTATAGAATCGCTCCAAAAGGACCTTGATATCCGTTTTTTTGCCTTTAGTGAGATTCCACAGGCAGTGGTCTGGGCCGAACGCGGCAATATAGCTATACATGAGAACTATCACTCCCGCAGGCGCCAATCGTATCATGTTATATGTAGCGAAAAAGATAATCTCCTTCGCTTATGCAAAAAAATTGGTGTCCCTTCAAATTATGTCACAGCCTCAGAGCTTTATAAATTCTGGCATATGACTTGGTTTCCTAAAATAAAACAATAACCATTCCTAAATTCATTTCACTATAGCCCCCTTGGAGGCACTACTTACTTGCCTTGCATACCGTGCCATATACCCCTGAGTGATGCGCGGTTCTATCGGCTTCCAGTTACTCCGTCTTCGATCCAACTCCTCTTCAGCGACCTGAAGGCTCAGTTTCCTGGCCGGGATGTCGATCTCAATAGTGTCACCCTCCTCAACCAGACATATTGTGCCTCCGTCAGCAGCCTCAGGTGATATATGGCCGATTGCCGCACCTTTGGTGCCTCCACTGAATCTGCCATCGGTTATAAGGGCGACATCTTTATCCAGCCCCATGCCAACTACAGCGGCCGTGGGGGAGAGCATCTCCGGCATACCCGGTCCACCTCTTGGCCCTTCATAGCGGATTACTATTACATCTCCAGTCTTGATTTTGCCGTTCAAAATAGCGTCGTATGCCTCATCCTCTGAGTTAAAGACCCTGGCTGGACCCTTGTGCCTCAGCATCTCCGGAGCTACAGCAGACTGCTTGACTACAGCACCTTCAAGAGCGAGGTTTCCGTAGAGTATGGCAATACCACCTTCCTTGTGATATGGGTCAGTAACAGGGTGAATTACATCAATGTTATTTATTACCGCCTGCTCAATATTCTTACCAACCGTGAAGCCTGTAACGGTTTTTATATTCGTATCGATGACTCCTGCCTTATCCAGTTCCTTGATTATGGCCTGGATGCCTCCAGCCAGATCAAGTTCCTGAAGGCTGTGCGGGCCCGCAGGGATCATACTGCATAGATGAGGTGTCTTGGCGCTGATTTCATTAAAGAGATCCAAAGGGAGATTCACTTCTGCCTCATTAGCAATTGCAGGCACATGAAGCACTGTATTGGTTGAACACCCCAGTGCCATATCCACAGCAATAGCATTTTTAAAGGCAGGCAGAGTGGCTATGTCCCTTGGCTTTAAATCCATTTCCACTAAACGGACCGCCTGGACACCAGCGACCTTTGCGAGGCGAATCCTGGCGGCTGATATTGCGGGAATAGTGCCGTTTTCCGGAAGGGCCAATCCCAGGGCTTCAGCGAGACAGTTCATTGAGTTTGCTGTGAACATCCCGGAACATGAGCCACATGTAGGACAGGCCTCATTCTCGAGTTCATTTAGTTCCGCCTCGCTCATATTCCTAGCCTTCACCTGACCTATTCCCTCAAATACGGAAATCAGGTTGACCTTTTTGCCCCTCCAGTCTCCTGTCAGCATAGGACCACCGGTTATGGCTATAGCAGGAATATTGAGCCTGAGCATTGCCATCAGCATACCCGGAGTTATTTTGTCGCAGTTCGGTACAAGTGCAAGGCCGTCAAAGGGGTGGGCCTGTGCCATAAGCTCGACTGAGTCAGCTATTAATTCCCTGCTGGCCAGGGAGTACCGCATCCCCTGGTGATTCATGGCAATGCCGTCGCAGACACCAATCCCACCAAATTCCACAGGAGTTCCCCCCGCCATCCGGATGCCCGCCTTGACTGCATCTGTGATCTGGCGCAGATGTATGTGGCCAGGGATAATTTCGTTGAAGGAGTTTGCTACACCTATTAAGGGCCTTTGGAGCTCCTCGTCAGTATAGCCTATAGCCTTAAATAGCGCCCTGTGGGGCGCCCTCTCCAAGCCTTTTTTCATTCGGTCACTACGCATGATATCTTCCTTTCATTTTTAATTAATCTATTAATGCAGGATGCCAAAATAGGAAAGGGAAATCAAGGCAAAATGAATCCATATAGTACTGGTTTGATAAATAAACGTTCTCGCATCTTGTTGTTCAGTTCAAATTCTGGTAAAAAATATTGGCATCCTTTATTTTGCAGTTTACATTTTTTTCGAAAAAGTGTGTATTATCGAATTGAATGCCGATGCCGAAACTGGAAATTTGAAATTAGAAATTAGGTAACGCATCTACATCTTTGTATTTTCCCCAATTTCAAATTTCAAATTTCACTGCCAAAATACAAGATCAACAAAGTGTAAACTACTTTGACTTGTCATGAAGGATGCCAAAATATTATTATATTTGTCACATTGTACCTCTTATTTCCCAAAGATATAAATGGAAGAATCTGACAGTTTCAAACCCGAGCAAGATTCTGCTTCTGATTTAGAAATCAGCCTGGGCTATCATTTTGTCCGTCCTGAACTCTTGGAACAGGCCCTCACTCATCGTTCATATGCAGTGGAACATAGGATAGATGCCCTGGACAATGAGCGTTTTGAATTCCTTGGTGACGCTGTCCTGGAGCTTGTAGTCAGCCATCTTCTCTTTACCCGCTATGGGGAGAGATGCAGAGAAGGTGAGCTAACTCGTATGAGATCGTTTCTTGTAAACGAGAGTCAGCTTGCCACACAGGCTCGAAGACTCAAACTGGGAAAACATCTTCGGCTGGGCAAAGGTGAAGACAGGAGTGGAGGACGCGAGAAGCAGTCCATTTTGTCTGATACCTTTGAGGCAGTAATAGGGGCCATCTACCTCGACAGTGGCATAGAAAAGGTTTTTTCTTTTATTAAAAGCTGCTTTGGTGATTTGCTTGATCAGGCAATGGACACAGGGCTCGGTCAGGATTACAAGAGTAAACTTCAGGAATTGACTCAGGGCCGTTTTCATAGTGTACCTGTATATGAGATCGAAAAAGTTAGTGGACCTGATCATCAGCGTATATTTGATGTGGCAATTCACTTTAACGGTCAGGTGTTACAGAGAGGCAGTGGACGGAGCAAAAAGGAGGCGGAACAGGATGCTGCCCGGAAGGCGCTGTGTATTTTAGATACTTGATTACACCGCAAAAAGTCCTGAAATGAGATTTTAGATGGATACAGACTCACACCAATCTGGGAAACAGACAGGCTTTCGTTCAGGTTTTGTTGCAATAGTTGGGGCACCAAATGTAGGAAAATCAACCCTTCTTAATCAACTTCTCGGCGAAAAGGTAGCAATTACCACTCCCAAGCCACAGACAACTCGACGTCAGGTAAAAGGCATACTCACTGGAGATAAATTTCAGGTTGTATTTGTGGATACACCTGGGATTCACGAATCCAAGAAGCCTCTTAATAAGATATCAGTGCGTTGGGCCACTCAGGCACTTGCAGATGTGGATGCGGTAGTGTTTGTGGTTGACGTAATCCGCAGACGTAGAAGTCAGGAGTTTGCCATTTTGGATCTCTTAAGAAAGGTCGGACAGCCTGTGGTGTTAGTCCTCAACAAAATCGACAAAGTGGCAAAAGAGAACTTGCTGCCTATGATTGATGAGTTGAAAGATGCATATCTTTTTGAAGCAATCGTGCCTATATCCGCCAAGTACGAAAGCGGTGTTTATCGTGTACTTGACGAAATATTAAGGTTGCTTTCCGAAGGGCCTCAGTTTTTCAACGGGGCAATTATTACAGACCAGTCCAGAGATGATCTTGTAGCCGAATTTATCCGGGAGAAAATTTTCTTGCTTGCAGAACAGGAGATCCCTTATTCAACAGCAGTAAATGTTGAAAAGATTGAGGATAATCAGGAACAGCAGATCACAAAGATCTCGGCCACTATTTTTGTGGAAAGGCCTTCTCAGAAAGGAATTATTATCGGTAAAGATGCCCATTTTCTTAAAAAAATCGGAATTCTTGCCAGAGAGGAGCTTGAATCGCTTTGGGGTAAAAAGGTGTATATGGATCTTCGGGTCAAGGTCCTTAAGGACTGGTCCAGGGATGAGTATGCACTTCGTCGCCTGGGCCTTACTGTTTAAGCCTTTTCCAGAGGGACTTTTTTGTCACTCTTTTTACTTACTTTTTCGGACTTTTTAGTCTCACTTGATTGATACTTGATCACCTATCATTTTAAAACTACCTGAAATTACAGTTAAAAATCTTGTTATTATGTTAGGCATTATTCTTGCTTATTTTAATGCTATATTTTTAAACCTGTTATTAGAAATGCACGGGTTTATTTACAGCCCCATTTTATTAAGGAAAAATAATAGTGATCAATTTTCAACATACACTGAAAAAGCCTGTAAAGGCATTTGGTATAGGACTGCATTCTGGGGAAAAGATTTCTTTAAAAATAAACCCGTCTTCGGCCAATACTGGAATTTGTTTTGTTCGTAGTGATTTGAGCCCTGAACAGGTTATTCCAGCCCGGACAGACTATGTAGTGGATACCAGGTTTGCCACCACTATAGGTACTGAAAGAGGGTCTGTTTCAACCATTGAGCATCTAATGGCAGCTCTGTTCGGAGCAGGTGTAAATAATGCCTTGATTGAGATTGATGGGCCCGAAGTCCCGGCAATGGATGGGAGCGCCGCCCCATTTCTCACTCTTTTGCAAAAGGCAGGTCTGAAGGCCCAGGATGAGCCCATACGATATATTAAGATTATGGAACCAATAATGGTGAAAAGGGGTGATAAGTCTCTGAGCATTGAGCCTTCCAAGAATTTTGTTGTGTCTTTTGAAATAGCGTTTGAACATCCCCTTATTGCTAAACAGCGTTTTGTTGACAAGATTACGCCGCAAACATTTGCGTGCCAAATCAGCAAGGCGAGGACCTTTGGTTTTCTCAGTGAAGTGGAGTTACTGAGAGAAAATGGCTTCGCCAGGGGTGGGTCCCTTGAAAATGCTGTAGTTGTGGGCGATACATCAATATACAATAGTGGTGGCTTGCGATTTTCTGATGAATTTGTCCGCCACAAGGTTTTGGACTTGATCGGAGACCTTTATCTCTTGGGCGCGCCTATTTTAGGAAAGGTAAAAGCTGTAAAGAGCGGCCATGCCCTGCATCATGTTTTGACTCAGGAATTGTTAAATCGTCCCTATGCCTGGGAGTATGTGGAACACGATAGAACCTGGGCAATACCATCCTGGGTTGGTCAAAAAGATGATGTGATTTCCGCAGCCATACCAGCCTGACATCTGCGTCTGAGCCACGTGCAAATCCCCATTTTTTGTTCAATGGCTTCGTAGTTTGTGGTTCGTAATTATTTGTTTATTTAATCTTCAATCTTCAATTCTTCCAGGGCCAACCTTTCTTCTTAAAGCCTTAACTTTTCCCCGTTTGTCTTTTTGATCTAAACGTCTTTTATCAGAGATTCGTGTCGGTTTGGTAGGCCTTCGCCTTTTGTGAATTACCGCAGCACTTTTTATAAATTCTTGGAGCCGGATCAATGCCTCTTCTCTGTTGCTTTCCCGGCTTCGGTATCGCTGCGCCTTAATAACAATTACTCCCTCTTTTGTAAGGCGCTGGTCATTCGATATTAAGAGCCTCTCTTTATAAAAATCGGGAAGCGATGAAGCCCTGATGTCAAAGCGCAAGTGTACTGCGGTGGAGACCTTATTTACGTTCTGGCCTCCCGCCCCCTGAGCACGAATAGCACTAATCTCGATTTCACTATCAGGGATAGATACTTGGTTAGATATTTTTAACATTTTTCAATCCACAGATTTCGCAGATTACACGGATTACTCTAATCATTATGAAGGATGATGGGAAATCTATAGGGTTTAATTCCCCGCAGCTTGCTGCGATAGAAAAGATAAAATAATTATTTTGATACCCCGTGGCAAGCCACGGGGTAGTTCATTCCAACATGTTTTTTGGTTCTCTTTTTTCCTTCTCACAACTTGCCGTAGAGTAGGTTCTGAGGTTTGATAAACTGTAAGCGTTCACTGAACGTTGAAATTAGAAAATAGAAATTGGAAATTTGGCCTTCATGCTTTTGTACTGTTTTAGATGATCGTATTATCTGATAGCCCACGGTATTCTGAACCTTTTTGTTCCACTTACCCCAATTTCTACTTTCCAATTTCCAATTTCAAGCCGTGAACGGCTACCAATAAACTTTAGGCACTTGAATCAAGGTCTTGCAGTAATCAGATATGGATTCTTTTGAGAATATTACGGATTTTGTTAACTTCGAATTGCGGTCTAAAAATGAGGCCAGGCTTCTTAGATCTCTTTTTCCCCTTGTAGAGTCACAAAGAGGGGTGATAAAGACGAACGGGAAGACCCTTGTTGATCTTTCCTCCAATGATTATTTGGGTCTGGCTGATCACCCTGCCCTTATTGAAGGCGCAAAAAAGGCCATGGAGAAATGGGGAACAGGGGCCCGGGCCTCCAGGCTCATGAGTGGGGACCTGGAAATCCATCACAGGCTTGAGTCGGCGATTGCTGCCCTAAAGGGAAAAGAAGCAGGCCTCCTTTTTGGAAGCGGTTATCTGGCAAACACAGGAATAATCCCGGCCCTTTGCGGAAGGAACGATGTGATCTATTCGGATCACCTGAATCATGCAAGCATAGTGGATGGAGTCCTTTTGTCCAGGGCACGATTTTACAGGTTCAGGCACAATGATCTGAATCACCTTGAGGACCTGCTAAAAAGCCACAGGTCGAGATATCGCAGGGCCCTGATTGTGGTCGAAAGCCTTTACAGCATGGATGGAGATCTGGCCCCGGTATCAGAGCTCTTGGAACTGAGGGGGCGTTATGGGGCCATGCTGATGATAGATGAGGCCCATGCAACAGGGGTGTTTGGTGCAAAAGGGGAGGGGATCATAAGTCAAACCGGGGCAGACGCAGTGGATGTAATCCTGGGCACATTCGGAAAGGCCCTGGGTGGTTATGGTGCCTTTGTAGCCGTCTCGAACCGGATAAGGCAGTTTCTCTTAAACCAAGCCAGGACCTTCATTTTCTCTACCGCCCTTCCGCCAGCAGTTATAGGTGCAAACCTTGCGGCTGTGAAGCTTCTTGATGAGGAGCCGGAGCGCAGAAGCCGGGTCTGCGCACTGGCCTCAGAGCTGAGACAGGCTCTAAAGAAGGATCTGGGTCTCAATACACCCAGCGAGTCACAGATCGTTCCAGTGATAGTTGGAGGCAGCCGTAGTGCGCTCAACCTGGCGGAAAGCCTTCGGGATGAAGGCTTTTTCGTAAAAGCGATTAGGCCGCCGACGGTCCCGGAGGGTACGGCAAGGATTCGTCTATCCGTAACCTCAAATCATACTGCGAAAGATGTGCGTCGACTTCTGGAGGCCCTGTCTCGTGGTCTTTGAGTTCATCCACCGGGGCCATGAAAGATCTTTAGTTCTGATACCCGGCTGGGGTTTTTGTTCTGATATTTTTTCTTCGCTCAATCTGTCCTATAATTATATCCTGCCCAAAGGGCCTGTGTATTGTGATATATCAACAGAGCTCTATGATTTCTTGCTCAGTAGGAATATAGCTAAGGTGAGTATTCTCGGCTGGTCTCTGGGGGCCTGTATCGCCCTTGATTTCCAAACCGGATATCCAGATATGATCGAGACGGTGTATGTTGTATCCTTGCGAAGGGCCTTTGACCAGGAAGAAATAAAAACACAGCTTGAGGCCCTGGAGGCAGACCCTGTTGCGGCCTTGAAACAATTTTACCGCCGGTGTTTTTTAGGACAGGGCGCTGATTATCAGTGGTTTTCCGGTGCCTTAGAGGAATCCAGCATCAGACATTGGGATATTTCTGAACTCAGGAAGGGGTTGATGTATTTAAAAGGGAAAATAGCGAATTTGTCTGAATGTGCAGGTACTCAACTGCGTATCTTTCATGGAGAAAGAGATGTGATTGCACCCTTAGATAAAGTCCCTGAGCCCCCTCCCGGGGTTGCCATCGAGGTAATTCCCGGTACAGGGCACTTGCCCTTTTTGTCATCTGAATTCGAAAGGAGGTTCTGTGTGCCTTAAGGCCCGGTTGACACAGTCCTTTTCAAGGGCTGCTCCGACCTATGACACCTATGCCGATGTCCAGCCTGAAGTGGCCACCTGTCTTATGGCCCGGCTCAATGACAGAAAATATCAGAAGATACTTGAGATCGGCTGCGGTACGGGGTTTTATACCTTGATGCTGGCACGGAAATTCGTAAATGCGTATATACTGGCAGTTGACATCTCGCCGGTCATGGTTGCCAAGGCGAGAATAAAATTTGCGGAATATTCCAGGGTGTGTCTTGAAAAGGCAGATGGTGAGTACCTCCCTGCCTTCATTTCCGGCCCTTTTGATCTCATTACTGCAAGCGGGGCCCTTCAATGGTTTGAGGATTTAGAAAGAACGATACAACAATACTGCCGCATCCTTTCTCCTTCCGGCTCTCTGATTTTTGCGCTCTTTGGTCCGGATACACTCTTTGAGTTAAACAAGACGCTCAAGTATGTATTTGACAACAGGGTCTGTCTGCCGGTCAATTCTTTCCCAGAGGAGACCACATTGCGGGATTTTCTTTCAAGGGCATTTAATGAATGGGACGTAAAAGAACTCAGTCTCTCCCGCACCTATCCGGATCTGCTGTCACTCCTCAGGAGCTTGAAACATACGGGTGTCGCGCCCAGGATGGCAACAGGACCTTTCGTACGTACCCGTGCAAGGCTTTTGGAAATAGAGAAAAGTTATAGAAAACATTTTGGTGCAATAAGGGCAACCTATCAGGTATTCGTCTGTGAGGGGTCCCAATCACCCAATCCTCAATGATTTTATTTGTAGCCGGTACAGATACAGGTGTGGGCAAGACCTTTATCACTGCCCTTTTGGCAAAGGCCCTGGTCGATCAGGGAATTGATGTCAAGGTGCAGAAATGGGTCAGCACCGGTAACAGCGACCTCTCCGAAGACTGTGTCTTTATCTATGAACTGCTTGAAAACAAGTCACAGGATACCACTGGTTTTGGTTCTGATGTGGCCCCGTATTGTCTGCCCTTTCCCGCGTCTCCACATCTTGCAGCAGAACAGGCAGGCATGACCATTGAGGCCGAAGTTATCCGGGAAGCCTTTACTCGCCTCGAATCATCGTGCGAAATCCTTATTGTGGAAGGAGTTGGCGGAGTCCTTGTGCCCTTGAGCAGGGCAATGCTTTTGGCAGATCTGGTGGCAGACTTGAATCTGCCGGCTCTTATAGTGGCGCGAAGCGGCCTTGGCACCTTAAATCATACACTCCTGACATTGGAAGCCATGCGACACAGGAACATTCAGATAGTAGGCGTGTTACTTAACAGCCAGGGAGGCGAAGATTCTTCCATTGTGAGAGATAACCAGAGGACAATTGCTGATATGGGACAGGTAGAGGTCTTTGGCGTCTTGCCCAAGGTGAAAAGCCCGCTTGATGCCATCTCATTAATAGCACCCATGGCTGGACGTATCCTGAATGTGCTAAAAGACCTGGAACATACTACAGGCCTGCCTTGAAGAGTAATTGTTTGCTAAAATCCGACCCATTTCGTTCGTGCCACTTAATAATTTTATCCGCAGATTGCGCAGATTCTCACAGATTGAACAAGAGTCTTATCGCATAAGTTTCCATGGCTGCATGGCCAATTCGTTTGTTGCCATCAACAAAAGGATGATTCATTACGATGGAAAACAGAGAGCGGCTGCGCCGCTTTGTGGCCCGCCTTCTTGCAACCTCTTATGGCGAGCGTTAACCCCACCCAAAAATGAACTTTATTCGTATTTGATCACGGGGTGGCCGTCCCTTGCCCATCCGGATGCTATCGTCCCTTGTTTTCTGAGGCCTTTGTGGCAGAGGATTCCTGCCCCCTCCCCGTTCTCCTTCGCTCCGCTCTGGAGCCGGGTTTTCCCCCGCCCCAAAGGCCAAGAAAACTGCTGGACTTACGCAGGTCGCTCTAAGTGGCGGCTACCCCGTGATCAAATACCTTTATTCTTGTGATCATTTTTGGTATGATATAATGTAATATCAGAGGTAAAATTATGGCTACATCAAAAATTGCAATCACAATTGATCAAAACTTATTGCATCGTTTAGATTTTTTGGTCAAGTCACAAAGGTTTACAAACCGTAGCAGGGCCATTCAGGAAGCAGTTGCAGAAAAACTGGCGCGGATTGAAAGAAGTCGATTAGCACAGGAATGTGCAAAACTAGATCCAAAATTTGAACAAGAAATGGCTGAAGAAGGCTTTGCTGCGGAGATTGATGAATGGCCAGAATACTAAAAGGTGACATTATTTGGGCTGATCTCAATCCAACTATTGGGCATGAGCAAGCCGGTAAGCGGCCAGTCTTGGTTTTAAGTCATGAAGTTTTTAACAAACGATCGGGAACAGTAATCGCCGTCGCCATTACGAGCCAACCCCAAAGAGCTGGGTTTCCCCTCACTCTTGAGCTACAAGAATCAAATCTTCCTAAACGTTCCTGGGTTAAAATCAGTCAAATTCGCACCTTATCGGTAAAACGTCTTCGAAAGAAAATTGGTATAGCTAAACCCGAAGAAATAAATCTGATAATAGAGGGATTAAACGAAATAATCGGGGGTTAAAACGCAGAAGTCACCTGCCGGTGTGAAGTATAGCGGCATGGGCGTGAACTTATGGGGTGCAATTCCCGGTATATGAACTCCATTCCATCATCTATTTATGGTACCGAAAGTACCAGGCGAAGGCAAGGCCGGGGCCGCTAAGTTTCCGCATCTCTTTTCTTATCTGCGCCTATCTGCGCCTGCCCCGTAGCTCCAGAAGATGGTACTGGGGTAATCTGCGGATTCTCCTTATGCATTCTCCACGTTCCATCATCTGAAGATGCTAACGCAGGATGTGTATATCTTGGCTATTCGTGTTAAAATAAAATTACCTCATTTGCCTTCCCATTTGACTAAGGTTGTGGCTTGAGCTAAACTGGCAGCCTATGGAAACGGGTTACGCCTCTGATATTTTAGATTTTTCTACAAGATTCCAAAGTGAAAAGGCTTGTTTTGAGTACTTGCGTGAAATTCGGTGGCCAGACGGGTTTATATGTCCGGCTTGCGGTAACCATGGGG
>JAJSZR010000031.1 GCA_030262715.1 Deltaproteobacteria bacterium | reverse complement strand
GGAACATGGCCCGTTATCAAGGACCCAGAGGTGGAAGCCACGAAACTCCGAGACCTCATCCGGTCTTCGGATATCGAGAAGCTCAACGAACTGATCATGATTGACCGGAGATCGAACACAGTTGTTAGCCACCGAGACGTGGGAATAGGTGTCAGTCAGGTTCTCCCGGTCCTGGTCGGCGCATATGCGTCTCGGAGCCAAATCATCGCCATCGAACAACCGGAGATTCATCTGCACCCAGCGCTTCAGGCTGATCTGGGTGATGTGTTCATTCAATCGGCTCTTGGAGAAGGCAAGAATAGGTTTCTGATCGAGACCCACAGTGAGCATCTGCTCTTGCGGGTGATGCGACGGATGCGCGAAACCAGCAATGGCGAACTGCCTGAAGGCGTTCCGCAGATAACTCCAAAGGACGTGTGTGTGCTGTTCGTTGAGCCCGATGGTTCCCGTAGCATTGTCCGCGAAATGCCGCTAAATGAAGATGGCGAACTGGTGAAAGCATGGCCCGGTGGCTTTTTCGAGGAAGGGCTTCGGGAGATCTTCTGATGGCCCTTCTTACCGAATACGCACTGACACCGGATATCTTTGATACACGTTTTTACCCTCACGAAGAAGTTGGAACCGCACGACTGGAATATTTGAAGGACGTATTCCTTGAAGAGGCCTTGCTGCGTAACCTACGCGCTGGCGAATGGCTGTCTGTTTTCAGAAACCATGACCGCCCCTGGCATAGACGGGGGATGGAACTGCTGAAGAAAATGTTGAAACAGAACCGTCTTCGCTTGGCGGAAAACGCACTTCCAGCGGCCCCCGCAAGCGACGTGGACTGGTGCCTTGAAGCTTTGGCCTCCCACCAAATTGACACTTTGACTGGCGTCATTTCCACGGCTCAAGTGATGGATAAAGTCGGCACAGACCCTATCTTGGGACGAATTGACAGACTCGGCAGTTCTTTGTGTTGGGCGAGTCGTACCCCTTCGGTACGTTTGGCAAGATGTCATGGTGACTATGAAGCCCAGCTTCGCCTGATCATGAATTCTGCCAACTCGGTTATGTTCATTGATCCCCACCTCGACCCGACTCGGAGACGGTATGCGGATGTTTTGCCGTTATTGCTTCTTGCGCAAGGTCGTCGACCTGTACCGCTCATAGAGATTCACCGCGTCGTATATGTCGGTTCTGGCCGAAACCGTCAGCTTATAGACTCGGGGGAATGGGAGAGACGCTTTCGCGATGCATGGGGCAACGATCTTGCCTCCGCAGGTTTAAAGGTCGAAATATTTGTTTGGGACGACCATCATGACCGATATCTGATCACCGACCTAATTGGAATCGAGATGGGCAACGGCTATGACACGACCTCCAATCCCAATGATATCACGACTTGGAGTCGTATAGGCCGCAAAGACAGGGATGATATTCAGCGAGAATTCGACCCCGCAGCAAATCGGCATGTGTTGAGACACCGTTTCACCGTCCCATAGTAGGCAAGAGGATCACCTAAATGCCCTCTACGCTGACATGGATAGATCACGATCCGGACGCTCAGGACTGAGTACTACGCATCCTCTCGCTCTTCCAGGAAAAGGAAAGTCGGGATGAGCCCACCGTGATCTTGCTGACCTTGTGGCAAAGGGTGTTTTTATTAAGATTGGGACTCGTGGCAAAGGGACTTTCTATGAAGTCCGCCGCAATAGGGCCACAAATGGGCCAAATGGGCCATCGAACCTGACATAAACCCGACAAACGGGATAAAGCAGCCAGTGTCTGAAAAAATGCAGACGCTGTCTGCAGAATCTGTGCCCTCCAGGTGCTGGACGGCACTGCAGGTCCAAAAGGAACTGGTTGCCGAGATTGAGCGGACTCAGGCCCTGCTGCAGGAGCGAAAAAGGATCGCTCTCACTTCGCCGGCAGGAAAAAGACAAGAAAGGGGACTCGTAAATGAAGGGATTATGGAGGTTATCATGGTTAACTTAAATCATCATATCTACCGGTGCGGTCCCAATGAGAGCTATGATTTTTCAGATGAGGATCTGAAAAACACTGACAAACTTCGCAAACACATCGAACCGTGGTTAACGGCTGTTTTTCAAAGCGAACATCTTTCGCTCCTTTTGGGTAGCGGGTTCACAAGTGGAGTTGCCTCCGGAGCAGGTGGCAATGCTGCTAACATGACCAAGTGTGAATGGACAGACGACCTTGGCCTCAAAGAAAAAGTAGATGAATATGCTGAGCAGATCGCAAAGGTATGCGGGCGAGGAGCGGCGAATATAGAGGACCAGATTCGCGCCGCAATGCAGTTGGAGGCCGGCCTAACGGTCATGGGTAATAAGCGCGCAGACCTGTGGAAGACCGAGATCAACAAGCAACTCAAGTGTTTCATGGATTCCATACTTGATTCAGAACGCTCGATACTTTGCGCCGATACCAACAAAAAGCAAAGCGCCGATGATCTTCTGGTCAGCTTTCTGCTCAGCTTTGCAAGTCGCACGGCGACCAGGGAGCGTCTTAATCTCTTTACGACAAACTATGATCGCTTTATCGAATACGGATGCGATCTCGCGGGAGTGCACGTTTTGGATCGATTTATTGGCGCTCTCTCACCCGTTTTCCGCGCCTCTCGCCTGAACATCGACATTCACTATAACCCACCAGGAATACGCGGCGAGCCCCGTTATCTTGAAGGCGTCATCAGGTTATGTAAAATCCACGGATCTATCGACTGGCGATGGGAAGAGAAGGAACTCCGCCGCTACGCCGTCCCTTTTGGCGCCGCCGCCGACCACCCTGATATCCCAAAAGAACCATCGGGGTCGGTCATGATCTACCCAAACCCCGCGAAGGATATTGAAACGCTCGATTATCCATACGCAGAGCTCTTCCGTGACTTCGCTGCGGCTGTCTGTCGCCCGAACTCCTCTCTCGTTACCTACGGATACGGTTTTGGCGACGATCATGTGAACCGCGTCATTAAAGACATGCTGACAATCCCTTCGACCCATCTGGTGATTATTGCCTGGGACCAAACTAATCCCGACAAAGAGGACGAGCCCGCTAATGTCAGTCGTCAGCGGATCATCAGGTTCTGTCAGGAGGTTGGGAAACGCGCACAAATATCGTTGCTCCTCGGTAGTCACTTCGGCGACTTGGAGACTCTGGTACAAAACTATTTGCCCAAGCCAGCCATTGACCAGATTACGATCCGCAAGACCAAGCTCGAAGAGCAACGAGGCGAGGGATACAAGAAAACCACAGGGGGAGGTGATGATGAGCAAGCCGATTGAGCAAATCGCCGCTCTGACCATCGGAACGGTGGAATCTGTATCGCCCTCTGAAATCAAGGTGCTCCTTGAACCGAACGCCCCTCAGGCGACTGCCCTGAACACGGGTGTTCCTACTGGTTTCCCCCGCATCAACGGTTATGTGCTGATCCCGAACGAAACCGGAGCGGTTGTCGGGCTGGTGGTGTGGCTCGGTGTCGAACGCTCGCAATTCCCTAAGCGAACGGGCCTGAAAGACTTTGGGCTTGTGGATTTACCGTTTCCGCTGCGGAAGATTTCCTTAACACCACTGGGTACACTACTTGCCACTAAGCGTGCTGGGGGCGGCGAGAACGCCTACCGTCTGGAAAGGGGCGTTTCTGCTTTTCCTTCTGTTGGTGATGCCGCGCAACTGCCCACCGCCGAGCAGCTTCGATCTATCATCGAAGCCTCGAGCAAAGAAGACCGACGTGTCAAAATAGGCACCTCACCGCTTGCGGCAAACGCAACCGTGACCGTAGATCCGGACAAGATATTCGGACGCCATCTTGCGGTTCTCGGTAACACGGGAAGCGGTAAATCATGTACTGTTGCCGGACTTATTCGCTGGTCTTTGGAAAAGGCACGCAAGGAGCGCGCCCGACTTCTGAAAGAAGCTTTAGAAACAGCCCAAGAGCTTGGTGATACGGAAAGAGAAAATGAAGCAGCAGAGAAGCACCGTGGGCCACCAAACGCTAGGTTCATCATTCTCGATCCTAATGGGGAATACTCGTCTGCATTCGCAGATTGTCCGGGAGTTCGTAGATTCACAATTCCTCCAGCAAAGGGAGGAACAAAGGATTTCTGTTTGCCAGCGTGGATGTGGAATAGCCATGAATGGTGTGCCTTTACACAAGCAAAGTCAGGTGTACAAAGGCCAGTACTCATGCGCGCACTCCGTGAACTGAGGACTGTCTCCCCGCGGACTGGGATTGACCGCATTGTCGTACTGACCGCACTGCTGAGATCCTATCACCGTTCCCTTGTCAATGACCGCAACAAAGGCGCAATTGCCTTCATCGACAAGCCGGGTAAAAACGACTTCGGCCAGAAGCTTCACGCGATTGCACGGTCTTTGATGCAATACGCAGACGAGGATGATCTATCAAAATTCAAAGACATTCTATCCTACACAGGCAATGCACTCAAGAGGATAGCCGACGACCGGCACAAAACCTTCACGAATGAAGCTGGTGAGATGATCGAATACTACCAGGCTTTTGACAGTAGCGAGGTAGAGAACGCTGTTGCAGCTCTTGATAAATGTATTGAGTCGATACCGGATGTTGATCAGCACCTGGGTATCAATGAAGATAGCCCCATTCCATTCGCGCCAAGCAATTTCGCAGAGTTAATTGAGCAGATAGCAGCGGAACAAGGCCAATCGCAATATGTCGATACCCTTGTCCTACGCGTGAAGATGCTCTTGTCCGACATGCGACTGATGCCTGTACTCACGCCAACTCCAGATATCTCACTAGAGGAGTGGCTTAATCAGTTCATCGGTAGCGGCAACAGTGGGACATTCGGGATAATCGATCTCTCGTTGATCTCGTCCGACGTACTCCATCTCGTGATTGCCGTTGTTGCTCGCATTGTCTTTGAGGCGACACAGCGATATCGCAAACTTAATGACCAAGAACTGCCAACGGTGCTCGTGCTTGAAGAGGCCCATACATTCGTCAGGCGCGGAAGCGATGAAGAATCGGACACCCCCACCCCTTCCCACATGTGCCGCCAGACCTTCGAGCGAATCGCCAGAGAGGGCCGCAAGTTCGGATTGGGTCTTGTACTCTCATCACAGAGACCATCTGAATTGTCACCGACAGTCTTAGCACAATGCAATACATTCATTTTGCACCGTATCGTCAATGATCGGGACCAGGAGCTTGTTAGCAAACTTGTACCAGACAACCTTGGAGGGCTTCTCAAGGAACTTCCGAGCCTGCCTTCCCGGCAGGCGATTCTCCTTGGATGGGCCGCAACTGTCCCAACACTGGTTGAGATCACAGAGCTGCCCGAAGATCATAGACCGCGTTCTTCTGACCCAAAGTTTTGGGATGTCTGGACGGGTGAGGAAGATCGTCCGATAAATTGGCGCGAAATAGTGGAAAATTGGACAGGCACTCAAAACAAGCCAACAAGGCCCTCAGGACCTTCGGAAGAGGAAAACGCGACATGATCCCCAAAGGATGTAAGCGCTTGGCTGAAGTGGACTTCCCCATGGCAGTGGTTTCAAAGCACTCGGCGCGGGAGAAGTCTATCCGCCATGGCCATCCCTCGACTCTTCATCTTTGGTGGGAGCAAAAAGTAGAAGCGGCTTCCAGCCGCTTGAGGGAGGTGAAAAGAGAGGTGAAAGCAGCTCTTTACAATCGGGATGTGCAGGTGGCTCCTGCAGCTATTTTATGGCCTGACAAGGAGGGCCAATGGAGTTTACTGCCATAGGACAGGAAGAATGAGCTCTCGAACCAATCATAAGTGGACCTTTTGTGCCCGCTTCAGAAGAAACGCCTTTGGTTGGCGTTCGCAGCCGGCCATAAGGCGAATCAAGGAGGCGGTGTCGGAAATCAAGAAGGCAGCCAGCAAGGACCCCGTCATGGGGGCCGAGGGTGCGGTATTGTTGTTGGAAAAACTGTCACCGGCACTTGAGCATGTGGACAGTTCGTCGGGTGCCATTGGTACGGCGGTCAATAACGCCATTGATGCAATGGCGCCTGTCATCGCCAAGGCGCCGGCTGATGATGATTTGCGCGGCAAATGGCTGGAGCGCCTTTGGGACGCTATTCAAGAGGACCGGATTCCCTACATTGAGCTTCTTCCCGACTATTGGGGAGAACTGTGCGTCACTCCAGAATGTGCCTCGTACTGGGCAGATGAGTTTATTGATACGGTGCGGTTGGCGTGGGGTCCAGACCCGGAGCTTCACGGTTATTTCAAAGGTACAACAGCCTGCTTGAGTGCTTTGCTCAAGGCGGGGCGGAATAACGAAATCATCGAGTTGCTGGAGCTCGCGCCATACAAATCCTGGCACTATCGAGAGTGGGGCGTGAAAGCACTGGCTGCCATGGGCAAGAAGGCCGAAGCTATTCGCTATGCCGAAAATTCCTGTGGTCTTAATGATAGCCCTATTGCTATCGCCAGCGCCTGCGAAGAAATCCTGCTCTCAAGCGACATGGCCGAAGAGGCCTACAATCGCTATGCCATCGAGGCCAATCAGAAGAAGACCTACTTGGCGACGTTTCGCGCCATCGCCAAGAAATACCCGCACAAGGAGGCGAGCGATATCCTGCGTGATCTCGTAGCCAGCACTCCGGGCGATGAAGGCAAGTGGTTTGCCGCGGCAAAGTCTGTGGGGCTTTACAGTGAGGCCATCGAACTTGCCAATCGCACGCCCTGTGATCCGAGAACCCTCACCCGGGCTGCACGGGATATGGAGGCAACAGAACCGCGATTTGCCGTTGAAGCCGGGATGGCAGCGCTTATGTGGCTGGTCAGAGGTTACGGATACGATATTACCGGCATGGACGTGTGGGCGGCTTACAACCACACCATGAAGGCCGCTGAAAATGCTGGATGCAAGACCGAGGCCTTTGAGCGTGTCCGCAAACTGGTTGCGGGAGAGGTCTCCGGTGATCGTTTTGTCACCAGAGTCCTCGGTCGAGAACTTAGTTTGAATCAACAAAACAGGGGCGTCCACCATCCCCTTAACGAAACGTAAGTATTCCGGCATCAACTCCTTGCAGTCGTCCATAATGAAAACGCGTTTGCAGTAAAGCTGCACCCCGTGTTTGAATGCCTGGGAAAAAAGATCAAACGGCGCCTGGGAAGGGATTGGGTTTGCCGTCCTTGTCCTTGAGTTGTTCTTTGTCGGGAATCGGTTCGTCCTTCTCCACATCCATGAGGCTGGCAGCGGCCACATACAGTCCTATGGCTGTGCCTTTCCCAAGGATCAGAGTATTAAATGCCATTGTGATACCGTTTGGAGCATTCCCGGTTTGTCCCCACATTGTAACTGTCCAGCAGGGTAGTTTTTTGACCATTTCAAGAGGCTCCGCCCCTTATTTTCCATGAATTTCAGCCAGGGGGATTCCTGCCCCCTCCGCATTCGCCTATGCTGCGCTCCGGCGATGCGGTTTCCCCCAGTTGAAATCCAGGAAAATTACAGGACTCTCGCCAAATCATGGTCAAATAACCACCCTGCCGGACCGTCTTCAGTTCGTTGGGGACAAACCGGGAATGCTCCCGTTCCAAAAAACATCCCCTGGCCGTGAATGGTTACACGTAATTTACTCATTCTACATCGCTGAAGGAAGGAAGCAGCAACTGCGACTCTGGTTGGTCACCAACCCGTCGGGCCTTTTTATGCTTTGATTTCAATGACTGGCCTGTTGAATCGCGGTCTTCAGTCATTAGAGGGGTGAAATAGTCAAAAAGCTTATCCCTGGTGACAGGATTTACATCAGGGGCGGCATTTTGCCGCCAGGTATCAAGTAACCAGCTAAAGCAGGCCCCTTTCAATTTCCGGCCATCCTGTAACGGTTCTTTCAATTCGGCAACCAGTAAACAATCATCAGGGACCAGATTTACAACTGCCGGGGAATGGGTATTTACAATGACCTGGCGTAATGGATTGTCTGGGCCAATTTGGCTCTTAACGTCAGTAGCAATATCCTGGAGGAGTTGCAATAATGCGGGAATTCGCTCAGGATAAATACTGTTTTCCGGCTCTTCCAGGCAGATAAGCCTGCCTGTTTTTGGATCTGACTCTAAGACAGCCAGTGCCAAAAAACGCAATATCCCGTCGGAAAGTAAATGCGCTGGATAAATTGTTCCATTACGGTCAGATAATTCCAGGGTCAGAAGCCTTCGCCTTTCATCCCGGTCAATTCTGATGCTGTAAACATCGTCGATCAGTTCAGATAAGCGGGCAGCAACCTTGTCACAAAACCAGGTAACCGCCTCGTTTTTAGAGGTGTGGTTTGTGCATTCATGGAAATGTGCAAGATAATATAGAGTTGCAGCCAGGTGAGAACCATCAGGGCCTAATCCCGCAGGGGTTGTAAATTTGTCAGGTTCACGTATTGAAGAAGGCTCCAGTTGTAATAACTGCCAGGATTGCATTTCCCTGCGCGCTAAAAGTGCTGTTGGATTCTCAATAGTGTTTACAGTAGAGAGCACGGTACGCGGAAGATTTGATGCCGGAACAGTCTTTGTTTTTCTACCACCGCCTTCCTGAATTAATTTAATTATACGGTTTTCCCCTTGATATCCGGTTGAAATAAAAGGTAAAGTCCTTTTTCCCCGGACTGCGGACTTACGCCAGATACTTGCTTTGTGGGGAAACCTTAAATGCCTCCATGCCTCGCTCAGCTTTATATAATCAAGATCTTCACGAATAAGCTCAAGCGATCCCAGCGAAGGCGGGCCTTCATCCACACGATAGGCCAGAGCCACAGTGTAACGCAGGAAAGTAATGCCGGCTCTTGCTTTCTGACCCAGATCGTCTATGCCTTTGCTCGGAATTATCATCTCTGCTTCAAAAAACATTTCCTTGGCATATTTATCACCAATACAGAAGAGGCTGCGTATATCAACAGATCTTTTCCCTTCAGCACGGACAGATAGAGCGGCATTAACCAGCGTATCATTGGTCAGTACACTTAGAAATCTGATAGCGTCAAACAGGTTGGACTTGCCAACGCCATTCGCGCCTGCTACACAGGTAAACGGTCCAAAACGGACATCAACATCCACAAGGTTTTTGAAGCCGGAGACCTTTAAGCGGGTTAACATATTATTTTCCAGCCGATCTCTTTGAATTTGCTGTCAAAATATAAACCATTATTCGTATCTGTATAGTGAACAACGCTTTTGGCCGTAATGGGCTTGAGGACTTGGAGTAAAAGGACTACTATAAAACATGGCTTCCAGCCCCGACACAGGTTTTACTGAACATATAGACTTATTCTATCAGATATAACTCAGATTAGAAGCATTTTGACAGACAAAATAACTAGTAGACCTTATTCTGGGAGCAATCGTTTGGTAAATAAAAAAAGTGGGTTGGACTTTTGTTATCCTAAGATCCGACAAAATGGATAGACAGAGTCAAAACTGACGTTAAAAGCAAGGAGCACTGATTATGAATGACACGCCATTTATTCTCTGGTTCAACGAAATTGGGATCAAAGACATACCTTTAGTAGGTGGAAAAAATGCATCTCTTGGCGAGATGTATCGGCACCTTACTGAAAAGGGTGTGATGGTGCCGAACGGCTTTGCCATCACGGCCGATGCATACAAATATCTCCTGAAAGAAGCTGGTATTGAGCAGGCCATACGGGATGCACTGGAGGGATTGGATACCCACGATATTGCCGATCTCGGCGAAAGAGGGGGAAAGGTCAGGAACATAATTCTAAATGGCAAATTTCCTGAAGACCTGGAGAAGGCTATCAAGGACTCATATTCCATGATGGAAAGGATTTACGGCAGGGATATCGATGTTGCCGTAAGGTCGTCAGCTACTGCCGAGGACCTCCCTGACGCATCCTTTGCCGGGCAGCAGGAGTCATATCTCAATATCAGAGGGCCGGAGCAGCTCCTTGATGCCTGCCACCGATGTTTTGCCAGCCTGTTCACCAACCGTGCCATTTCCTATCGCCAAGACAAGGGGTTTGGGCATTTCGATGTCTATCTCTCCATAGTAATCCAGAAGATGGTTCGCAGTGATAGTTCCTGCTCTGGAGTCATATTTACCATAGACACCGAGAGCGGCTTTGAGAATGTGGTCTACATCACAGGGTCTTGGGGCCTGGGTGAGAATATAGTCCAGGGCGCAGTAAATCCTGACGAATTTTATGTATTCAAGCCTGCACTCAAGAAAGGTTATAGCCCGGTGGTCAGTAAAAGACTCGGGCTAAAACAGAAAAAGATGATCTATACCAGTGATCCCAGGGAACCGGTAAAAAACGTGACCACTTCAGATGAAGAACGTAACCATTTTATCCTCTCAGATGACGAACTGGTTACCCTGGCAAAATGGTCTTGTATAATCGAAGATCACTATGGCAAACCCATGGACATTGAATGGGCCAAAGATGGTGACGGAAATAAGGTCGGTTCGGGTGGGCTCTTCATCCTTCAGGCCAGACCGGAGACGGTCCATTCCCAGAAGGACAAAAATTTCATGGAGACATATCGCCTCAAGGAGACCGGAGAAGTCCTGGCTTCCGGAAAGGCAGTGGGTGCCAAGATAAGCCAGGGCAAGGTCAATATTATCGAGGACGCCAGCAAGATCCTGGAATTCAAGGAAGGAGAAGTGCTGGTGACCGACATGACTGACCCGGACTGGGAGCCCATCATGAAGATCGCTTCCGCCATTGTTACTAACCGGGGCGGACGCACCTGCCATGCAGCCATAATATCCAGGGAACTTGGCATAACTTGCATTGTGGGCACCGAGGACGGTACCGAAAAGATTGCTACAGGTCAGGATGTTACTGTCTCCTGCGCAGAAGGTGAAGAGGGACGGATCTACAATGGGCTTCTGGATTTTGAAGTCCAGCGCATTGATTTCAGTGAGGTGCCCAAGACCAAGACACACATCATGATGAATGTCGGCATCCCGGAGCAGGCATTTACCCAAGGGCAGATACCCAATGAGGGAGTCGGACTCGCACGTCTTGAGTTTATCATCAACTCCCACATTGGTATCCATCCACTTGCCCTGCTCAACTATGCAGAACTCAAGGAAAGGGCCGCATCTGATCAAGAGATTGCAAAGGTGATAGAGGCCATTGACGCAAAGACCGTTGCTTATGACGACAAGACCAGGTTCTTTGTGGATACGCTGGCCCAGGGCGTTGCAACTATTGCAGCAGGATTTTATCCCAACGACGTCATTGTCCGGTTATCGGATTTCAAAAGCAACGAATACGCCAATCTGATCGGCGGACACCTGTATGAGCCTGTTGAAAGCAATCCGATGATCGGGTGGCGCGGTGCCTCCCGTTACTATACAGAGGCCTTTGAGCCGGCCTTTGCCCTGGAGTGCGAAGCGCTCAAGAAAGTGCGCAACGAGATGGGTCTTATGAACGTAAAGGTTATGGTCCCATTCTGCCGTACCGTAGAAGAGGGCAAGAAGGTTATCGAAGTCATGAAAAAACATGGCCTGGTGCAAGGTGAAAACGGCCTCGAGGTCTATGTCATGTGTGAGATCCCGAGCAATGTTATCCTTGCAGACCAGTTTGCCGAGGTCTTTGATGGATTCTCAATAGGTTCAAATGACCTGACGCAGCTTACCCTCGGGCTGGACCGCGACTCTGAGCTCGTATCACACATCTATGATGAGCGCAATGAGGCGGTAAAGCGTCTGGTTCGCCAGGTCATCGAAACTGCCAAGAAGGCAAAATGCAAGATCGGCATATGCGGCCAGGCCCCAAGTGACTTCCCTGATTTTGCGGCCTTTCTGGTTGAGTGCGGTATAGACTCAATGAGCCTCACGCCTGATACCGCAGTAAAAACCAGACTGATAGTGGCTGAAAAGGAAAAGGAACTCGGAATCAAATAAGAAAAGGGTTCAGAACTCATAGCCAGTATAAGAAAAGCGCAGTTTGTGGCCTTGCGTAGTATATACCGCAAGTGAATCAGTAGGCTTTATACTCCATGAATCTACGTTTAGCCCTGTGCATAGCTTATGCAGGAGTCGTCTTTGGAATCTCTTCCATCCCAGGGAATCGACTTCCCAGCATATCGGCCAGCGACTATCTTATACATTTTTTCGAGTATGTTGCATTAGGCACGCTGCTCATGTGGTGGAGGCTACGCAACCCTGCTATATCTATAGCAGGGGCCCTGTGTCAGGCCATTTTTCTTGGATCATTATATGGCCTTGCCGACGAACTTCATCAGTATTTTGTACCATATAGATGTGCTGATCCGGTTGACTGGGTGGCAGATACTCTTGGTTCTGCCGTAGGTGCTCTTGCAGTATTGGTTTTATTCGTAGTTTTTTCAAAACGGTCTGGTCCTATAGAAGACATGAGGGATTGAGGAAAATGTTGAATGTTGAATTTTGAATTGTAGCTTACACTTTGTTCATCCTATACTTTGGCAGTGAAACTTGGAATTAGAGCTGATTAAAGAATGCCGATTTCTGGCATATATTGTGATGGATTAACATGACAAAAGAGATTGTTCACATCATGAACAATATTTCTTCCTGGCTCCGTTATCAAAAGCAACTGGGGGTTGAGATTATTCCCAAGGGTCCTGAATTATCTGCCTTCCTGAATCACTGTGTCAAAGATGAGACATCTTTGCAGGGGCTGACTGCTACCCGGGAATATGGAGATGAGATTCCTATAACAACTGGCCTTGACGAGCTTCGCAAGATGATTGAGAATTGTAACAGGTGTGAGCTGCATAAAAGCCGGCAAAATATAGTCTTTGGAGAAGGACCTGAAGATGCAAGGCTGGTGCTGGTAGGGGAAGCCCCGGGCAGGGAAGAAGACATTCAGGGCCGGCCATTTGTTGGTCCTTCAGGAGAGCTCCTTACAGATATGCTAAATGCCGTAAATATTTCCCGAAAGGATGTCTTTATCACCAGTGTAATCAAGTGCCGCCCCCCGCATAACCGCACACCCGGACACGAAGAAATTGCTGCATGCTCTTCCTTTTTGAGCCACCAGTTGAGGCTCATCGATCCGCCTTTTATACTTGCTTTGGGACTGGTGGCCGCCCAGACCCTCCTTAAGGAAAAAGCCCCTTTGAAATCCCTTCGCGGCCGCTTCCATCAGTTGGGAAATGCCAGGGTCATGGTAATCTATCATCCGGCATATCTCCTGAGATCAAAAGGAAGCTGGCAACGGGAACTCAAACGTGTGGCCTGGCATGACCTTCAAATACTGGAAAAAGAGTATGCCAAATACCGCTAAAAACCAAATGCAAAAGACCATAGAACAAATTCAACCCGATACCCATTTTCTAAAAAGGGAAACTATTAATTCAACGCCCGGTATTTCAAGGAGGGGTAAGTTGCATATAAGATACGGAGTTTTACAAGCAGTCTTATTGTTTCTTATCACGCTATTTTTCTTTGTATTAGCTCCTTCCTTATGGGGGGATGATCAGAAAGACAAACCAGGGAATATGGCAAGCCATTCCAGGGTCTATCTCGTCAAACTAAGAGGCAGCATAAATCCCGGTGCAGCAGAGCTTTTAAAGAGGGCGCTTAAAGAGGCGGATATAGGCAGGGCCACATGTCTGGTGATCGAGCTTGATACCCCGGGCGGCCTTGTATCTACCCTGAGGGATATGGTCCAGGGAGTGATGGCATCACCGATTCCAACAGTTGTATATGTAATGCCATCCGGGGCCCAGGCCGCATCTGCAGGTGCCATACTCACTATTGCCGCCCATGTTGCCGCCATGGCGCACGGTACCAATATTGGGGCGGCCCACCCGGTAAATCTGGGCTCCGGCGGGGAAAAAGACGAGACCATGAAACAAAAGGCGGAAAACGACCTTGCCGCCATGGCCAGGAGTGTAGCAACGGAACGCGGTCGAAACGCAGAGTGGGCTGAAAAGGCGGTAAGGGAGAGCGTCTCGGCCTCTGCCAGGGAGGCACTGGAGCTGAAAGTAATCGACATCCTTGCTAAAGACCTCAGTGACCTGATTCAACAACTCGATGGCATGACAGTGAATCTGCCTGGTGGTCCGGTTAAGCTGGTGATAAGTAACCCTGAAATCATTCAGGTAAAAGAGAGCTTGAGGGAGAAAATACTCAGGACCATAGCAGATCCAAACATCGCCTATATCCTCATGATGATCGGTATGACAGGGCTCTATTTTGAGTTTGCCCATCCCGGGACCATTTTCCCAGGGACCATAGGGGCCATATGCCTGCTCCTGGGGCTGTTTGCCCTCCAGGCCCTCCCGGTCAGTACTGCCGGTCTGCTCTTGTTGCTCCTGGCAGTAATCCTGTTCGTAATGGAGCTTGTAATTACCAGCCACGGCATACTGGGGGCAGCAGGTCTGCTTGCCCTCCTTCTGGGCTCTATTATGCTCTTCGACTCTTCGAAGAGCGGGGTCTCCATTGACACTGGTGTCCTCTTGACTACTCTGCTGGGAGTCGGCTCCTTTCTGGCCGCCATTACCTATCTGGCAACCAGGGCCACCTTGTCCAGGCCGAAATCAGGGGCAGAAGGTCTTATAGGTGAAAAAGGCATTGTCCGGAAGGCAGTAGGAAAGAGGAGTGGACAGGTCTTTTTGCACGGAGAACTATGGACCGCTGTAAGCGATGAAACCATACTTGTGGATACTGAGGTAAAAGTAATAGATATAGAAGGACTTAAATTACGGGTCTCAAGGACCCAAGGAGGCAAGTCATGACAATTTCTCTCGCTTTTCTGCTTTTTCTGGTCATCGCTTTTCTGATATCGGCCATTCGCATACTGAACGAATACGAACGCGGCGTAATCTTCAGGCTGGGTCGTGTCATTAAGACCAAGGGCCCGGGCCTGATAATACTTATTCCTATAATTGATAAGATGAAGAAAATTGACCTTCGGATCGTTACCCTTGATGTTCCACCACAGGATATCATTACCAGAGATAACGTATCTATAAAGGTGAGTGCAGTGGTCTATTTTCGGGTACTTGACTCAAGAAAGGCGGTAATTGAGGTGGAAAACTTCCTTTTTGCCACTTCCCAGTTGGCCCAGACTACCCTCAGGAGTGTCTGTGGACAGGCCGAACTGGACGAACTCCTGGCAGAGAGAGATAAAATTAATGCCCAGATTCAGGAGATACTAGACCTCGACACAGAGCCTTGGGGAATCAAAGTCAGCAAGGTGGAAGTAAAAGAGATAGACCTCCCGGACGAAATGAAAAGGGCCATGGCAAAGCAGGCCGAGGCCGAACGGGAACGGCGGTCAAAGGTCATCAACGCGGAAGGTGAGTTTCAGGCAGCAAGAAAGCTGGCCGATGCTGCGAATATCATACACAAGGCACCTGCGGCCCTGCAGCTCAGGTACCTCCAGACCCTAAGGGAAGTAGCCACGGAAAATAACTCAACCACCCTGTTCCCGATTCCCATTGATCTGTTCAAACCCTTCATGGAAATAGCCGGCAAACTCAAATCCCAGGAAGACTTAAGTGAAAGTGAGACTGTCGCGCCTGAAATAGAAACAGGCTCCGATCCTGCGTCCTCTATAACCTAAAATGATCGGTTCCAGGTTCACGGTTCATAGGTTCAAAGGTTGTCAACCCTGAACCCTAAACGGTGAACCCTTGAACGGTTACTTGTAATTGTCTGAGTTAAGCTCCTTATTCAGAGGGATTTTTTATTTCACCAATCCTAGCTTCCAGATCCTTCAGGTAAGCCCTTAAATCGTTGGCCTCGCGCTGAAGTTCGGCGAGTTCTTCCTTAGGATCAAGAGTCACTGGCTGCAAATAAGACCTTCTCTGCGGCCAGTAGCCGTAACCTGGACCCAGTCCTCTGCCGAGTCTACCTCGACCAAAGCCAGGACCAGCTCCAAATCCGCCATAGAATGCACGACCCCAAAGCCCGTAACCTTGCCTTTGGCCAGTACCACAGTGACCAAAGCCGCCTCCTGTCATGGGCCCTTGTCCTAATGGACCAGTTCTATCAAAGCCTGGCATTTTAAAACCTCCTTCCGATCGTTTAATCGTGTCAAAAACTGCCTCGTCCATTCTTGCCCCAGCGCCCTCGAACTCCTTTACGCCACCTTCCAACACCGAGGAGGGCATAAGAACCGCCTTGAATCCTGATCATCTTTCCCAGGACCAACGCTTCCGCTACCATCTGTCTTGCTTCAGCAAGTACCCTGCCGAAGGTCTGACGGGATACATTCATGCGAACAGCAGCAGTTCCCTGATCCAGTTTCTCAAGATCGCTCAAACGGAGGGCCTCAAGCCCTTCAATAGGAAGCACCACTTCTTCCAGGTCCCGCCCCGGAATTCCCTGAGGCTTGAAAGTATTTGCCATGGGTCCTCCTTGTACAAAACGGGGTTTTCTGGGTCTGGGCACGATAGGTTCCTCCTGTAGTTTTGAGCATTTGACTATATTATAATACGTCATTTTGCACTGTCAAGAAGTCTATTGGGCATGAGTTCAAAAATAACCACATGCAGAATTCAGGATTGGACGTTGTCGAATTTGTAGTCGTTCACGGCTTGAAACTTGAAATTGGAAAGTAGAAATTTGGGAGAGATGAAACAAAAACATGAAGGCCGAATTTCCAATTTCTATTTTCCAATTTCCAATTTCAACGTTTCGACGGCACTGGTCAGGTCACTGTGAGCAGATCTGCTACCACTGCATCCGCCTTTGTCAAGAGCCTTCTCACCATGGTGGTTGCTCCAGTGGCCTGATTTTCGGCAAGCAGGAGGGTCTTCAGACCAAGTGGGACGATTTCCCTATGGCATTTGGACAGGGCCATTATGAGCGCGGCCAGGGCACTTAGGGCCTGATCCAGTTCAGGATTGGTCTTGAAGTTTATTGCTCGAAGACGTCTCAAAAAATAGGCCACACAGGCACTAAGCAGTGCATAGGCCTGGATCTTGTTCAGTTGTTCCGTATCAGGAATATCTCCCTCAAGTAGAATCCGATGCGCATTCCACTTGGCAAAGAGCTGATGATACTCTATGAATTTGGTGGCTGCATCTGAGCCAACATGTCCTGAAAGTATGATATATAGAGTCTTCTCATCTAATTCCCCGCCACAAGCGTCAAGGGTGATAGAAGCATAGGTCCACGAGCGGGGAGACGACCATGCCTGTGACTCCATGGGGGTCCCCAGAAAGTATTCCGGATAGTGTTGCAGAAAGGTGATAATGTCCTGACGGACTCCCATTTGCAAGGCAAAGTCCTTGGTCCATTGGTCAACGTCCGGCCTCAGATCCACGAAGAAAATTCGGTTGGCAACCGGGGCCAGGATTTCATGAAAGTCCGCCCGATCCGTTGAACGATTACCGGCAAGTACCATGGTCACCCGCTTCGGCAACCGGTGATCATGTATAGTACGATAGGTGAGCAACTGAAAGAGATATGCCTGGATCTGGCGATTACACAGATGGGCATCATCCAGGAAGAGGATGATTGGGACATGGTCATTGACAGGGGCCGTTTCGAGTACATCGAAGTTGAAGATCTCCGGGCAGGACCAACGGACCTGCTTGCCGTTTCCGGTGTCCTGCACCATGGGCAACCCTGTGATCTGCTCCAGCATCAAAGTGGCCATATAGACCACCTTGAGCCCGTACCCTTTCTGCCGGCAGAACTGGCGCATGAGATCGGATTTGCCTATGCCTGGTGGGCCGGAGAGCCAGAGAATGGACCTGGTCCCGTCAGAAAGGCCTGAATCAGTGTGGCGGGTGATATAGGGTATGGTTTCTGAAATGGTTAAACCGGTATTCATAAAATGACCTCTTAATGGATATTAATGACCTTCCCCCGGATACCCCTTGGCACTGTCCTGCCTGTGCTCAGAAATATGCGGGGCAGCCAGGGTGGAAGCATATCCTGACAATCAGGGATGTCGCTCTCCATATCCGTAAAGGCCAGATAGACTGAAACAGGCTCTTCGTTTTTGCAACGTATGTAATCCGTTATGGCAGTAAAGACCTGTCTGTGTGATGTGCCGCCATAATGTTGCCGGATTCTCAGTTCTCCCAGATCGCCATGTCCGATAGTCTCGTATTCCCTCTGCCACTGGATTTCCGTATCGTGTTTTATGACAAGGATGCGCTTATACCGGTCTCTGACCTCGTTAAGCACTGCCAGGACCTTTGCAAGGTCCGAGTCATCCACAGAGGCGGATTCGTCTATGCTGATCACTATCGTGCCTGGAACAAATTCATCAGTAGGGGCCGGCAAATAAGGTATGTTGCCAATATTGGCCAACCAGGTGACTCTGGGCCGGCCCCATGCGATTTCTGCAGACCGATCCAGGGCCAACCGCAGGGAATCGCGCAGAATTGCCTCCCAGTCGGTAGTTGGCCCGCAGAGCAGGGCCATGACGGCCTTGGCATGCAGGGAGCCATGACCCCGGAGCACCTCACGGAAGAGATGGCGGGAGAGCTGAAGGGCGGATTCCCTTGCCTCCTGTTGTTTTTCATCGCGGTCAGAACGGGGATATATGGGGCTCTGTCCAAAGACGTCGTCTCGGCTGACTCCCTCCTCCTCTTCTTCCTTTTCCTTACGAAAATCTCCTTTACCTTCGCCCATTCCATCGACTTCAGGAGACGGTATTTCTAACCGGTTCTGCTCTATTTCCTTCTTCTTGTAGCGAATACGCGAATGCACAAGATAGGGTTTGCCAATAAAGCGCCGGCGACCCATATCGAGGGCAGCCATTTCCTTTACAGACAGGTCACGAGGCGGTGATACATCTATATTGGCCGATTCGCACAGCAGCCGATAGATCTCCTCTTCCAGGAGGTTTTTGAACTCGGGGTTGTAGTGAGCAGGGTCATCTCCACTGAATATCCAGCGGGGCTGGTATGGGACCATCTTTGGATCAAAGATCGCGCGAAATCCGTCAAGTAGTCCGTTTATCATATAGTCCGTAGCCGCGACCCATAGCTCTGGATCGCGGTTGCGTCTGCGCTTATCGTGCAAGAAAAGGACATGACAGATTTCATGCAGGAGGAGAAAGGTCACTGTTCCTTCTATATCAGGTTTATTCAGAAAAGGGCTCTGGCGGTTGATGTAAAAGCAGTTCTCTGTGCGAAGCACACGGATTTCCTCATCCAGGTCCAAAAAGCGGATTTCGAAATTGAGAAGCGCAAGCCCAAGGGGCAGGGCATTGGGATCTCTCAGAATTCCTGCCTGTATTCTTTGGAGGAACTCTGTCTCTTTTTCAGGATCAATAGGCGGCTTCATCTCTGCAGACGGAAAAGAAGCACGTCCTGTGCCCAAATGGCCTGATATGCCTGGCAATGGTGAATGAGAATCCGGCATAGTTCCTCGGTCCAGACCAGGCGGTTGGCGTCATACCATTGCGTGAGGTCGCTGGGGCAGTGAGTTGCCAGAAGCTCTGCAGCCGTCTGGCCGTCCCACATGCCTTTCCACGGGAAAAGCGCCGGTTTCCACCAAACGGAAAATTCGTTGTTCAAATTACGTATTAGGCAACCAGTACAAGATTTCCACGGGAATCGATCCGGATTCCACCACATAGTCAATCTGTGGCCAAGATGACGGATGAGAAGACGGGTATGTTGGGGACGCCACAAGAATCGATCCGGATTCCACCACACATCAAAATAATCCGGGTAGTGCTTGATAAGGGCACCTGCGGCACCCCAGGGGAAGATGTCCGGGTCCCACCATTCTTCCAGTGATTCAAGCTCCTTCCAGGGGATATATGGAATGGTTGTCGACTGACTAGGGCTCACATGAATCATAATTCTGCCTCTTTTCCTTTTTTCCCAAAAGTCGATAGTGGGTTCAAGCATAAGATTGCTTTTGTAATTGCAACTTAGATGCATTTATAGTAGCTAAAAACTAAAAGTCAAGTGTGATTCCGCTGAAAATACCCCATCTGCTGCGTTGCATAAAAGCTGAAATTCATGGAAAATAAGGGCGGAGCCTTTTGGAATGGTCAAATAACCACCCTGTTGGACCGTCTTCAGTTCGTTGGGGACAAAGCGGGAATGCTCCCTGCAGGAATTCGCATTATGGTGGAATGGTTCTTGACGAACTGAATTCTATACTTTACTTTAAGGTAAAGTAACCGGGAGGTATCCATGCCGCTTGCCAAGTTGAGTAGTAAATCACAAATAGTACTACCTGCTGAAATCCGCAGAAGATTGAATATAAGACCTGGTGACATGCTGGAAATTACCGCAAAAGAAGGGTGTGTGACTATCCATAAAGCGCCTGTTTCTTTTGCAACTGAGCTTGACGGTTGCGCCGCCAATTATTGGCAGGGGTATTCGGAAGAACTCAGAAAAGAGCGTGATCGATGGGACGGATGAGTCCTGAAGACCTGCCACCGGGCCATAAATATGCTATCGATACCGTTACTTTCATTTATTTCCTTGAGCGTCATTCAAGCTATTACCAGACAGCAAAAAGATTTTTTCAGCGTCTTGAGCAAGGCGACTTCTCAGCGGTTATGTCGAGTCTGGTGTTTGCCGAACTGCTCGTTCCGGCCTATCGAGAAAAAGACCCTAAAAGAGCCGAAGGGCTTATACGTATACTGACAGATTTCCCGAATCTGGAAGTTGTTAATTTGTCTCCCGAGATATCTGCTGAAGCAGCCCGCTTAAGGGTGCTTTACCAAGTCCGCACGCCTGATGCAATCCATGCGGCAACTGCCATCAAATCCAAGGCCCATGGCATTATTACTAATGACAATGATTTTTTGAGGTTGAAAGACTGCTTAGAGATCTGGTTGTTTGATCCGGATCAAGGCATCTGACCTGTTATGGACGTGTAGGGATTTCCATTTTTCAGACAGGATATACAGGCCCGCCCTGGTGCGACTTGCTTGAATCAGCATATTAAATCTATAGGGTGCTACGTGTTCGGATCATCCTATTAAGCCTATTAGCCAGGTCTGGGCCAGGGATGATCAGGATATGACAAAAGTAAAGAAATCATGTAGATCCAGTTAATCCCGTCAAGAAAGTCCGCACGAAGGGCGATAAGTTCATTGGTACAGAGCTTGGGTACAGGTTGGATATTAGCATTTTTGCGGTATGTGACGGAAACGGCACATAGATATTCAGCAGGAGATGGTTATGAAATTGAAAGTTATTGTGCATGAGGCCGAGGAAGGCGGCTATTGGGCTGAAGTCCCGGTTATTCCTGGCTGTGCAACGCAAGGCGAAACCTTTGAGGAGCTTCTTGAGAACTTGTATGAAGCGGTTGAGGGATGCCTTTCCGTGGATATGCGGGACATCCCGGTTTCAGCGACTGACAAGGTGCTACCTTTAGCGGGCCAGTTTCTGCAAGCAATCTCGCGAGGTTTTTTGCAGAGATGACGTATGGAGTCGGCGGCGGAATCAAAGGATCATCCTGTCGCAACTTATCCAGGATCGAAACC
>JAJSZR010000030.1 GCA_030262715.1 Deltaproteobacteria bacterium | reverse complement strand
CCATTGACGGCACTCTCGACCTGCATACCTTCAATGCCCGCGAAGTAAAGGACCTCGTCCCTGCTTACTTGGCCGAATGCCGGGACAGAGACATAATCCAGGTACGCATAATCCATGGAAAAGGGACCGGAACCCTTCGGCGCACCGTCCATTCCATCCTGAGCCGCCTACCGGAGGTACGCGATTTCACACTGGCAGGGAACGAAGGAGGCGGCTGGGGTGCGACAAAAGTGACATTATGGCCAAAAGTATAAAGTATAATAAGAGTTTGATTTATCGTTAGGGAAGCAAAAAAGAATCATCACGAAAGCACGAAAGATTGAAAACACGAAAAGGAAGTCTGTGGATTAACGCTCCAACTTGACTTTTAGGTTTTTGTTTCATATTTTCGTACCTTCGTGTTTTCGTGATTGATTTTGAATAGTTTCTTAACCGCACGGGTACAAAAATATCAAGAAATAGGTAAATAAAATGATCAGGCGAATCAGGGCAATAAATCTTTTTGGTACTTTATTGATCCTTTTTTCAGTAGCTGGCTTGGTTGCCTGCAGCGGCGATTCCAGTGAAAAGTCAGGCAATCAGACCGCTGTCAAGATAAACGCCCTCTCCGGCAAGGTGGCAGAAACCATGAATAGCGGGGGATACACCTATATCCTGCTCAATAAGGGCGGAGAAAAAACATGGGTGGCAGTACCTGAGATGCAGGTCTCTGTGGGAGAGGAAGTTGTACTCAGGCCGGGCATAGAAATGGTCAATTTCACCAGCAGCACTCTGAATCGCACCTTTAAAAGGATTATCCTGTCCGCCGGTCCTGTCTCTGAAAAAGGCGAACCAGTTGAAAAAAATATGGAAATAGTCCACGGGGATCTCCCGATGGGCATGATGAAGGCCCCTTCAAGCGGAGGAATAGGCATCAGCACAAAGATTGAGGATGTAAAAGTTGAAAAGGCCTCAGGCCAAGATGCCTATACGATTGCCGAAGTCTACGAGAAAAAATCCGCTCTCTGCAATAATAAAGTGATTGTGCAAGGCAAGGTCGTAAAAGTCCTGCCTGAAATCCTGGGAAAGAACTGGATTCATCTGCAGGATGGATCAGGGGATGAAAAAAAGGAAAATTACGACCTTGTTGTAACATCCCAGGACCTGCCTTCGGTTGGAGATGTGATTACTGTCAGCGGCACACTTCATACCGACAAGGATTTTGGAGCAGGCTACAAATACAATGTAATTGTTGAGGAGGCGAGCATTACCAAGTGAAACAGACAAAGATATAATAACTCACCACAGAGGTTTTTTTATGCGCAAAGCAAAAGATATCATGACATCACCTGTAATTACGGTTCATCCTGACACATCGGTGCTTGACCTGGCCAAGCTGCTCTCTGAGCACCGCATCAATGGCGTGCCTGTGGTGGACGATGCCGGAAACCTTGATGGGATTGTAACAGAGGCTGATCTTATAGACCAAAACAAAAAGCTGCATATCCCCAGCGTGATATTTTTTCTGGATTCGGCCATTTTTCTGGAAAGCCCGAAAAAACTCGACAAAGAACTCAGGAAAATGGCAGGGACCACGGTGGAGGACATCTGCACACGAGATGTTGTGACAGTAGAGGATGAAGCTCCTATTGACGAAGTGGCCAGCCTCATGGCGGAAAAACGGATAAATACAATCCCTGTCAAGCATGAAGGAAAGATGGTTGGAGTAGTTGGCCGTGGTGACCTTATCCGGTCAATTGTGTCTTAATTTCTGAGCAGCCGAGCACTCCCGAATGGCGAAGTGGATGGCTCAGACCTTGCCATATTTGCCGCTTGTGACGGCGGATTCCCACCGCCATACCTTTTGATGTGTTGACACGAAAAGTCCGGATGTTACCCAAGCTACTTCAATTTCTAAATTAGCGGCCCATCATATTTTACGTTTACCCATTTTCAATCATCGAAGGCTGCAGTCGATTACCTTAGCCGAAACCCAATGACCAGCTTTGCATTCTTGATCTGCCTGTCTCTCGATGTCAGTCCGGGCAGCATCGATATCGGACCATGTCTTTGTCGAATTGGCTTGCCGACTGTCGTCGTTATCCCAGTCTGAACACGCATACCAACCAAGAAGCAGGATGCCTGCACCTGCTGTTCCACCTGACATGTACTTCTTTATGAGTTGATCTTTGAGGGCTGTCTTTGCAGAGGCATTCCAATTACACTTTACTTCAATGCAGAGTGTTGAAACTTGGGCGTTTTCATCGGTTGCCTGAATCCAGATATCAGTCCTCGATCCGGATTTGCCCTTTTTATAAAGCTTGCGTCTAATCTGAACCTCGCGATTAATGATGATTTCGGACGTGAGTGTCAGCCTCAGAAATCGTGCCAAGTGATCGGAAAGATATTCTTCGTTTTTTGGTCGGATAGGAGCGATAGAGTTCCAGAAGTCTCCAATCGCAGGGATATCGCCCTGCAAGAATACTTGGTACTCATCAAGCTTTTCGAAAACCAATTTGTGGAGGTCCTGCGCCGAATTAATCAAACGGCAAGACGCTCTCTTCTTGTCATACAGTTTCTTGATATCTTCTATTGAGAGAATGGTGATATTCTTTGCCTGCTCGGCGGTTTGAGCTTCGATAATACAATTATTCAGCCAAGTATCTTCAGGAAATTGCTGAAGAATTTTCTTCAAAGCAACGGTGGATCCATTGATACCATTTTTTGTAAGGTGATTTATGGTGTAGGATTTGAGTTCATGAATTTCGTCTAGTGGCCCTCGGCTATAGGTACCTTTGTGTTCAGGGCAGGTGTTCGCAGGATATTCAGCGTGCAGCCAGATGTAGATGTCTGCGATAACATCAGAAGCGCATTCGAGAAGGCCTTTTGCAAAACCTTTTTTCCAGTCCATCACGACCGTCTCAATCCACTGCCTTCCCCATTCACGGTTTGCTTGAAGGGTTTCAAGAAGTTGATAGACATAACTCTTGGGACAAAGAGAGAAGGCAAGTGCAAGGTGTTTGTTCAAATATTGGTCAGGAGGTGATTCCCAGTTGCCGTTAAAGAGCGTATCCAAATAAGCACGGACCAGGTTTTCTTGGTCGTGGCATATCAGTTCGGAGAGAATGAGAAAACTCTTTTCAGGGGTAATACCAGGCTCTTTGACAATTTGCAGGATACTCTGTGCCTGTTTATCGGAAAGCCTATTCGCCCGATGGTGTGGAATAGAAATATGACCGCTATTCAATTCCTGATGAATAACATTCAATAATGCGGTTTCAGCTACTTCCTGAAAACTCGTGGCGAGCGTGTCGAATAGCGGGTTTAGGTATTCTACATGATCATTAAAAACCGCCTTTAGCAGCTCAACACTGCATTTGCGCCAAATATCTTCTGTAAGCCCCTGATAGACGCCTGGCTTCATGACACGAAGCAAAGTGAGTGCTTGAGCAACTGAATAAATATGCTGATTGGGAGCGGTTGGCTCTATGGTGCCTTCCTTGAGATAGCGTTCAGCAAGAATGATTAAGGCGTTTTGTTCTTCGGATGTGAGCTTACCCCATCCGATAGACTGTCGGAGATCAATAGGACCTAACCGTTGCCGACCGTTATCCGAGTGAAGCCGGGCTGCTATGACTCCAAAAGACTCTGGCGCTAGCTCTGTTTGCTGAAGAGCGGATTTGATGTCTTGGTCAATCCGCAGTTGGTTAGCTTCTGCTTCTGCCTGATGATTCGCATCCTCCTTTTGCCATTTTTGATCCCATTCCTCTGCCCGCTTGGCTGCCACATCAGCATCCTCTTTGATTTTCTGGGACGAATCGATAAGATCAGGGCATAGAGCATGTAATTCGTCGATTTTGTCGGCATATTTTTCCAAGTCTACTTGCCACATTACAGCCTTGATGCAACTGATCCATTTCTCAGCGAGTGGCCCGTCTGGATTTGCTAATGCTCGATCGATCAGTGTTCCAAAATCCCCTGGTGTATACAACGGGTAGTCGTTGAACGGAATGTGAGACAGATTCTTTTCAGAGATGTTGAATTCCGTAAGAATGACATCGAGAACCGCGAGGCGTCCCTGGGCATCTTGTAAAAAATCCTCGCGAGACAGAAATAAATTTGAGTTATTGCTGTATTCCTTCTCCAAGAACGGTGATCTATGCTCTGAAGAGGATTTAAAGTAACCTTTTGCCAGCACACTCACGATTGCAGGAATCGATGTCCATTGCCAGCATAAAGTGAAGATTGATCGTGCCAATCGGCCAAGTTGATTAAAGGGGTCATGTTCAGTGATGTGAGTATGAGCCCATGTCAACAGAACGGAGGCGTTTCTATCATTTATGACTGTTTCAAGGGAATCTGGAAACTCGTATTCAAGGAAAAAACCGTATGATCCTGTGTAGTTTGCTTTTTGTGGCGGGATAATGTGTGTCAGCAATTCAGTTGGGGTGATATGTTCAGGCCATAAACAACGAAGGACATTTCCGCGCAGGTCATCTCGTGGATCGTTTGCCGGATCAATAGGCAGAAGAGATTTGAGTCGCCCCTGGGCAGCTACATCTTTCAGGCGATGAAGGGCATAAGATGCATCTACGCGCTGTCGAAGGGGTAGCGTTGCATCGAGCACGCGATCAGCCAGCACATCTGAAAGTTCAGAAAGTTCGCAAGCCTCTGCAATCTCAGTGGCAAATTCGATCGCAGATTCACTGGCATTCTTATTCACCAATAAATCTCGGATAATGGATGAGGTATCTGGTGCCCTAAGCCGGAAGAGATTCCCGGCAATGACATCACTGTGTCGCTGTTGGTAGCTGATGCTGTCGGCACGGTCAAGCATAGCGGTGCAAAGCTTTGCTGGGCCAACCGCTTGAACAGTATCCGTTGATGCAAGCAGAAGCTCAGGTTGAATACCGGATAGTTCTTCAAGAAAGCCCTGATTAAAGGAGGCAAGCCAGGCTGCTATTCCGGTTCGCTGCGGGAACACTCCACTTCTGTCGGCATTCAGCAGAAGCTGTTCCCAATGCGTTGGAGGAATCAATACAGTTAATCCGTATGCGGCCAGATAATCTCTATAAACAGGATGGGTAAATCGGATTCGACCATCCCCAAGGGGAGTGTACATCCCTCGCTCAAGAGTCGTCCGGATAAGCTCCGGCTGGAATTTGTTTGATGCAAGACTGGAAACGTTTGTACATTGCTGCGGACAGTGGCTTTGTTCATCAACCCAGATGGCCGTGCTTTCCGATAACGCGAGGCAGAGAGCAATCCAGGCTGAACATTCTACAATCTGGTCTAAGGTATACGGACTTGGCGAGGCCAGGCGTTTAGTGGCGGATGGCGTTTCATCGCACAACCTCCGTATCCCCTTGTGCCATAGATCCCGTTGACTTACGCCTGCCAAGCCATTGTCACGGAAAACAGATATAGCGAGTTCATAGCCAAGAGGTTTTGCACAAATTCCAGCGATTCCTTGTCGATATACTGCCTTTAGGAAGTTGTCGCCACCTAGATCATTATCAAAGGCAAGATCTCGAATGTTCTGTTCTGACAATGGTGCAAGGTTGTATGTTTTAAGCTGGGGTAGCTCCGATTATATGGAGCGGATGGCTGCTACATCGCGGGATGCGATCCATATTGTTGACGTTTTTGGGATATCATGAATCAGCCGCGATACCGCACCTGACAAATCTACGGCCTCATCAAGTCCATCAAAGATAATGGCAGAAGCTAAATCCTTTGCATCCGTTTGAACAAATGAGCAACTGTGTTCTCGCAAGCCTGCCGGATCACCAGAATATCGCCCAAGCTCGACCAAATTTGCTTGTCCATCAGGGAATTGATTTTTAAGCTGCTGCATAAGAGTTGATTTGCCCATCCCGCCTTCTGCCAAAAGGATTGCGCCGGAAAGTTCTGCGAATTCTTCCAGACTGATAAGACTCGTATATTTACGAAAGCTGTCGCTAACTTGAAGAAGTCCATTACCATCCAATGAGATATCAGCATTGCTGGGATAAAGATACCGGCTGACTATAGTCATGGATTTCGAAGTGCTCATTTCTCATGCGCCGCTATCTGTACTTCTTCAAGGACTTCAAACAACGCATCCATGAATTCCCCCGCAATTCCTGTGAGCTCTCCTGCCATTGGGCAATGGCCTGCTGGTCTTATCCCGATATTTGTGCAAAAACAGCTTTGACGTTGGCCGCGGTTGGTGATTTCGATGGCCTGGATTTTCACTGGCCGGACTCCGATTGATCCCGCCCGGCAAGTATGGCTTCCCCTTTCTGGGTCAGGCGATACATCTGGGTTGGACTCTTGGGTGATTCGGGCTGGGTCATTTCAACAAGACCCGCGCCCAGGGCAGGCTGCAAGTAATCGTAAAGGAAGGTCGGACGATGGCGTAAGCCAAGATATTGCATTGCAGCGCGCGCGCCCATGGGTCCATCTTTTAAACAAACCAGGATGCGTCTTACTTGTTCGGTTACTTGTTCGGTTACTTGTTCGGTGGACTCTTGAACCCTGAGTTGCACAGCCAGGGGTACGGTAAAACGGATTCGCATGCCGATTTCTATGATCTGCAGGTCAGGCAATCCCAGTTCTTCCGCCTCGCGGAAAATACGGGGTATGCCGCTGCCCCACTGCTCGATCAGGTTCAGTTCCCGAAAGACACGGGCAATGACATGATTGCGGATTTTGGAGACGCCCTGACGCATATCCTCAATGGTCATACCTGGCAGCAGGATGCCGGGGTTCTCTATTTCGATGCGGTCATCGAAAAACGTAATGCGGATGGGGGCGCCCCGCTGGGAGTAATCGGCATGAACCAGTGCGTTGATGACCACTTCGCGCAGAATTCCAAGAGGGATGCTCCAGACGTCCTTGCGCCGGACTTCGGAGAAATCGGCGCTACGCATGGCGTGTTTCTTCAGAAACAGCATGATGCTGTCCAATGCCTGCGGCAAGTGGTCATACAGTTCGATATGATCAAAAATTCTTGCTTTGTCCCGACCGATGAAACGTCCGCACTGCACCCATGCGTCGGGAAAATGTTTCACCCGCTCTTTGCCGAAGAGCAAGATTGCCCCCTTCGTTGGCACAAGACGTCCCTGCTCATGGGTCAACAGTCTCAGGGTAAGCAACTCGTTCTCGCCAAGGTCGCGCTGATCGCGGAACAGTAGCTTCAGCACCGCCAGCTCCAGATCATCGACAGACAGCCCGGGCATGGGGAGTTCATCAAAAGTGATGCCTTCCACGGAACGGCGCAACTCGGCGATCAGCTCCCGATCCGCTTGGCGGTTGGTGGAACCCAGCCGCACATAGACGCCCCTCTCCGGACCCTCGGCCTTGAGCCAGTGTGGTCTGGATCCGCTCAGAAAAACTTCAACCATGAGCAGTGTCTTGTCTTCAATGGTAGTCATTTCGACATTTGGCACCAGACGGGGACTAATCGAATCGGCAATCAAATTACAAAGACGCTCCTCTTCATCGAGAGGGCTTTCGATTCCTGCTGGTGAACGGGTTTTGTCGTCCACACCAACAATCACCTGTCCGCCCGCGGTGTTGGCAAAGGCGACCAGGGTTTTCAGCAGGTTCTGCGGCGATGACAAATCCCGCTTGAACTCCAGCGTCTTGCCTTCCTCACGCCGAAGCAGCTCCTCAATGTTCATCGTTTCAACGCCTCCCTAATAGTGCGCACCACTTCCACGCTTTCCAGAATCTCCAGATGGTTGCGTACCGGATGGCGGGGGTCGTAGAGGCGGTCAAACTGGCGCTGGATGACGGCGAGTTTTTCCTCGTCGGTCATCTTATTGGTGATGGGTCCCAAAATGACCTTTTTCCCCCGGCAGATATAGACCTTGGCCTGGATATTTAGGGATGGGAATGCGCGGATTTCGAGCTTTTCGCCATTGTCGCCCATCTCTTTGTCAGCTTCGGCAACCGAACAATCGCTCTGCAAAAACTCAATAAATTTCTTCAGACCCACCTCAAGTTGCTCGTCAGGCTCGGGCGAATGCTCAACCTCCTGAATCAGCTTTTTCTGAAACTGTTTCTTTGCGTTTGAATGGGACTCAAAATCGAGTTCCGTCTGCCGCCTGGAGGTATTCACGGCGTGATAGACTTCATTATCAAGCCCCAGCCCCACGAGAATACGTGTCTTTTTAACAGGTTCAATTGAGTCGTAAAGCCGGTAAAAGCCGCTGGCGTGAAAATAGCCTACGAGGACATCAAATAGACGGGTATCCGCCAGAGTTGCCTTGAAACGATCCAGCAGGGTCTGGCTTTCATCGTTAGTGAAAAAAGTGAGGTCGGTCTTTTGAGTACTCATTTACGGCCTCCGGGCAAAATGAGCCTATTCTGCTTTATCCTCTTCTCGCAAAAGGCTTCAAACTGCGCCCGCGCCAGCTTGAAAGGAGTTGTCTTTCCGTTCTCCCAGCGGTTGATCGTAGCAAAGCTCACTCCCAGCTCATGGGCCAGCTCTTCCTGGCTGATCACCAGTTGCCTGCGGACCTCCTTAACTAGTTCAGGGAACGTTTTGGAGCTTTTGGTCATTGTAATATCCTTTAGTCGCCTCTCCATGCGTTTGTTTCTGCACTGCACGCAAGTAAGTGTTTACCCAAGGCAGCCGGACACAGACAATCCGTCTAACATGAAATACGAAAATATAATATAACAGGTGCCATGTCACGTGCAAGAAGAAACCAAGATACTCTTTGCATGAGGAAATGAGGTGGCGATAATGAACCTGAGAAATCAGAGAAAAATACATGCGGAGGGGCGGGTTTTCAGCGGGATTTCCTGAAAATCAGGTGACGGCAAGTCCTGAAAATCAGAGTCGCTTTTTTGCAAAGGCTCGACCAGATGGACTCTTCAAATATGTCTCAAAGTCCAACGCCTTTTTTCGATCAGTGAAAGCAATGGCTGTTTTTATGCGCCACGGCTTGTATTTTAAAGTATGTGGAACTTGGCCAGAGTTGTGGGATTTCAGGCGTGAATCAAGGTCTTCAGTGAAACCCGTGTAATAATGTTTCGGATCAGGCTTGGACTGTAAAATATAAACATAGAAAAATTTCATCCGACTTCGCTTTCAGCTACGTCGCGACAGGTCCTGCTTCGCTTTCAGCTACGTCGCGACAGGTCCTGCTTCGCTTTCAGCTACGTCGCGACAGGTCCTGTTGAGCCTTTAAAGCTTCGTCTCGACATATGGCGTGCCGAGCTGTAGCTTGAAGCATTCTGGTGAAAATCGTGGTAGTTGCCCGCCTTCGCCATAATGGCTTCGGCGTGGCTGCCTTCGCATTCCGCTTCGCTTCAAGCGAAGGCTGGTGGAGGCGGCGGGAATCGAACCCGCGTCCGAAAGCATTCCACTCAAGCCTCTACGTGCGTAGCCTAGGTTTTTATTTTTCGCCTGATCTGCCTCACCCAGGCAGAGTCGAATCAGGCTAGCTTAGAGAATTTTCGCTCCCAAAGGGACAAGCACCCAGGGGAAGTTAGCCTGCTAATTTTTCACCTAATCCCGGTCCACAGGCAAACCAGGTTAGATGTGGCCGATCTAAGCGGCCAGTGCGTACTCGTATTCAGAGTCGGCTTTTGTGTTTTTCCTGCTTTTTTGCGAGGTTGCAGGGCCCCGGCACGCCACTTAAGCTTCCATACCCCCGTCGAATCCGGTTCGCCCCCATATTGAAAGGCAAATGATAGAGACATGTAAGTCATAAATATAATAAGAAGTACATCAGGAAGTGTCAATACCAATAAAAGACGCGCTATTACCGTATCTTATAATCCTTCTGAAATTCTCGTTCCAGAGTTCTGCGTCTCATGGTCTCACGCTTGTCATACAGTTTCTTACCTTTGGCAAGGGCGAGTTCCACTTTTGCTTTCCCATCTCTGAAATAAATGCGAAGCGGTATAAGACTATATCCGCGTTCCTGGATTTTTCCCATCAACTTCCGTATTTCCCGGCGATTGAGAAGGAGCTTCCTGGTCCTTGTCGGGTCCAGCTTACCGATATTGGCTGCATAGGGATATGGAGATATGTGCACGTTGTGAAGCCATGCCTCGCCATATCTGAAACCCACATAACCATCAGTAATATTGGCCCTTGCTTCCCTCAGGGACTTGACCTCCGGCCCAAGAAGAACAATGCCTGCCTCCACAGTACTTTCTATGTGATACAAGTGTCTGGCCTTACGATTCTGACAGACGATCTTTATTCCCTCGCTACTCATTTTATTCAATCCCTAGTTGAGCGATTAGCTGTTAGCCATTAGCGTTTAGCTTTGAAAAATCAGGGCATTACGTTAATTAGAAATAACACCTAACGGGTGAAAGTTTGTAATAGTAAAACATCCTGCTTGTCAGGGCGGCAGACCGATAATCATTAAACTAATAGCTAATCGCTAAAGGCTAATCGCTTAATTTAGGTCAAATTAAAGTACCTTCAATCCCTAAATTATTGTATCGAATTATTATTCACTGGTTCATATTCTACCTTTAGCCCGGCATAGCCCAACAAATCATTCATGCTTCCAGTAAGCTCAGGGCTTATGCTCAAATTATATTCCTCAGGCAGGCTCAGAATTACCTGGCCTCTGTCCCGGAGAGTAACAGCCAGTTTTACAGGATATGATCCACGGTATTTGCCGAACAGATCCTGCAAGGGCTTGAGCACCGGGGGTCCTATCCGATCTCCCTGAAGCTCGATCAGGAGTCCTCTTATTCTTTGTTTACAGGCTTTATCCAACGGTTCTATGGAGTTCGCAAGTATCTTGTTGTTTTTTTTGTCGCCTTCCTTTTTGAGGGTACCTGTCACCCACACAGGGGAATCATTTTCAATCAACTCCTTCAACTTTGCGTATATCTCTGGAAAACAGACCACTTCAATAGAACCATGTAAGTCTTCAAGGGTCAGAAAGGCCATTCGATCTCCCTTCCTGGTAATGATTTCCTTTTTGGTCCGGATTATCCCTGCAAGACCAATCTGGCTCCCATCCATCATCCCGGAAATATTGCCTGTATGTGCACTGGCCATCCTTGAAAGGTCATCCCTGTATGGATCCAGGGGATGCCCGCTGATATAAAATCCAAGATATTTTTTTTCATTGGCAAGGCGTTCAAATTCAGGCCATTCAGGTATATCAGGCAGGATTAGCGCGGACTCCGGTGGCTTTTCAGGAGCTGCCTGGGCCATAAAGTCAAAAAGAGACATCTGGCCTGAAATGCGCTCCTGTTTTTTGGACTGTCCAAGATCCAGGGCTATGTCCAGGACGGCAATCAGCTGCGAACGTCTGTGCCCAAGGGAATCAAAGGCCCCGCATTTAATAAGGCTTTCAAGCATGCGCTTGTTTACTTTTCTCAGGTCAACCCGTGAGCAGAAGTCCTCAAAGTTGGAGTATTGACCATTTTCTTCTCTTTCCTGAACAATGGCCTCTATTGCGCCTGATCCGACATTTTTTACGGCAGCAAGGCCAAAGCGGATAGCCTTACCCTCTATTGTGAAATCCACTTTGCTGTGGTTAATGTCCGGTGGAAGGATTTGAATATCTCTAGCCCGGCACTCGCTTATGAATTTCACCACCCCATCTGTATTTCCCAGTTCGTTGGATAATAGTGAAGCCATAAAGGGTACTAGATAGTGCGCCTTTAACCATGCAGTCTGATACGCTATCAGGGCATAGGCCGCGGAGTGGCTCTTGTTAAAACCATATCCTGCAAATTTCTCCATCAAATCAAAGATGATCCTGGCTTTGAAATCCGGGATGCCGTGCTTTATGGCACCTGATTGAAAGCGGTCCCGCTGTGCGGCCATTTCCTTGTGATCTTTTTTGCCCATGGCCCTTCTCAGGATATCGCCCTCACCAAGGCTGTAGCCTGCCAGTACCTGGGCTATTTTCATTACCTGTTCCTGGTAGACTATGACCCCATATGTCTCTTTGAGAATGGGCTCAAGTTCCGGCAGGAGATAGGTTGCTTCAACCTCTCCGTGTTTGGCCTTTACAGCCTGGTCCACCATCCCGCTTTCCATGGGCCCCGGACGGTGGAGGGCCACCAGGGCTATTATGTCAGTGAAGCCGGAGGGTCTCATGCGCTTAAGAAGGTCCTTCATGCCAGGACTTTCAAGCTGGAATACGCCGGTGGTATTCCCGCTTGACAGGAGCTTATAGGTTTCAGTGTCATCCAATGGAATCCTGGACAGGTTGATATCTGCCCCAAGGTGCTCCCTGATAAGTTTGAGGGCCGTATCTACTACAGTCAGGGTTCTTAGCCCGAGAAAGTCGAACTTGATGAGCCCTGTCTTTTCCACACACTTCATGTCAAACTGAGTGACAGTCTCACCGTGTTGGCCTTTGGTAAGGGGCAGATATTCCACCATGGGCCTGTCTGAGATAACCACTCCTGCCGCATGAGTTGAAGCATGGCGTGGAAGACCTTCAAGGGACCGTGCGATAGTAAGGAGCTCTGCCACCTTCGGGTCTTTTTTCTCAAGTTGAGCGAGTTTGGGCTCGAGCTTTAGGGCCTTCTCAAGGGTAATATTTAGCTGGTCAGGCACCAGCTTGGCTATGCGGTCCACTTCCTGATAAGGTATTCCAAGGCCCCTGCCGACATCTCTGATTACGGCCTTGGCTTTCATCTGGCCAAAGGTGATTATCTGGGCCACAAATGCCTCCCCGCCATACTTTTCTGTAACATAGTGAATCACCTCATCCCTGCGGTTCATGCAGAAATCTATATCTATGTCAGGCAGGGATTCCCGCTCAACATTCAAAAACCTCTCGAAAAAGAGACCGTACTTTACAGGATCGATGTCTGTAATCCGCATGGCATAAGCCACCAGGGAGCCTGCTACAGATCCCCTGCCCGGGCCGACCGGTATGGACCGGGACTTTGCCCAGTTAATAAAATCAGCAACTATGAGGAAGTAGGAAGCAAAATCCTTTTCCTTTATGACCGATATCTCGGTCTCAAATCTTTCCCTATATTGGACCTGTTCTTCTCCATGGATTCCATCCTCCTTAAAACGCTCCTCAAGACCCTTTCTGGCAGTGGCCTCAAAAAGGCCGTTGTAAGTCTCACCTTTCTTTATCGGATAGAGGGGAAAGTGTTTTCGTCCAAGTTCCAGCTCTACATTGCATTTCTCAGCTATCTCACCCGTCATGGATACAGCATCAGGATAGTCTTTAAATCTCTCGGCCATCTCCTCGGGAGAAGTGAAGTAGAGCTTATCCGTGGAGAAGCGCATCCTGTTGGTATCATTTACTGTCTTGTTAGTCTGTATGCACAGCAGGACATCGTGGGCCACGGCATCCTCGGGAGCCAGGTAGTGACAATCATTAGTGGCAACCACAGGGAGCCCCAGTTCTTTGCCAAGATCTAACAGGCCCTGGTTTACCATTGTCTGCTCGGCTATACCATTTTCCTGAATCTCCAGATAAAAACGGTTGTCAAATACGCTTGCATAGGTCTCTGCAAGGACCTTTGCCCCTTTCTTGTCTCCATGGAGAATGGCAGCCGGAATCTGACCGTGAAGACAGGCAGAGAGTGCTATAAGACCCTGATTTAAATCTTCTAAGAGCTCGAGATCCACCCGGGGTTTGTAGAAAAAACCTTCAAAGTAGGCAGTGCTCACGAGTTTCAGGAGGTTTTTGTATCCGGTATTATCCTGGGCGAGTAAGACAAGATGGTAGGCGGCTTCCCTGGAACTCCGGGCACTCCTGTCCTTACGTCCCTTAGGTGCAACATAGACCTCACATCCGATGATGGGCTTAATGTCATGCTTAAGGGCCTGTTCATAGAACCTGAGTGCCCCGTACATGTTACCGTGATCTGTTATCGCTACGGCCTTGTAGCCATATTTCCTGGCCTTGGGGAAAAGGTCTTTCAGCCTGATAGCACCATCGAGGAGGCTGTATTCAGTGTGAAGATGGAGGTGAGTAAATGAATTTGGTGACTGCATAATTCTATCTGTTCCCTTATTCCCACTCAATCGTGGCGGGCGGCTTTGAGCTTATGTCATAGCATACACGATTTACCCCCCGCACTTCGTTGATAATCCTGTTTGAGATTTTTGAGAGCAGGTCTGCAGGGAGTCTTGTCCAGTCCGCTGTCATGGCATCCAAACTGTCTACAACCCTTATTGCCACCACGTTGTCATAGGTGCGCTCATCTCCCATAACACCCACTGTCCTTACCGGAAGGAGCACTGCAAATGCCTGCCATACCTTTCTGTACCAGCTACTGGATTTCATGATTTCAAGGACAATGGCATCTGCCTCTCTCAGCACTTCCAGACGTTCAGCAGTCACTTCTCCCAGGATTCGTATGGCCAATCCCGGTCCGGGGAAAGGGTGACGGAAAATGAGATCTTCGGGCATCCCGAGTTCCAAAGCAACTTTTCGAACCTCGTCTTTAAAAAGCTCCCTGAGGGGCTCTATCAGCTCAAGTTGCATAACCTCCGGAAGCCCTCCTACATTATGGTGGCTCTTTATTGTGGCAGAGGGACCTTTAAAAGACACACTCTCTATGACATCAGGATACAGGGTACCCTGGGCCAGGAAGTTGACATCCCCGATTCGCCTCGCCTCCTCCTCAAAGATCCGGATGAATTCTTCTCCTATTATCTTTCGCTTTTTCTCAGGGTCTTTTATTCCTGAAAGTTTACTGAGAAAGCGATTGCTTGCATCTACATAGTGGACCTTGAGGTCAAACTGTTTCAGAAAGGCCAAAACCGTCTCTGCTTCATTTTTTCTGAGAAGCCCGTTATTCACAAAAACGCTTGTTAGTTGATGACCTACCGCCCTGTTTACCAGAAGGGCAGTGACAGTGGAATCCACTCCGCCGGAAAGGGCACATATTATCCTGCCTGATCCGACCTTGGTTTTTATGCTACCTGTGGCACTTTCCACAAAGGAGTGCATGTCCCAGGTAGGCCTGCACCCGCATATCCTGAACAGAAAATTGGAAAGCACATCCTTTCCGATCTCGGTATGGATCACCTCCGGGTGGAACTGGACCCCGAAAAGGGGCAATGTCTGGTGCTGCATGGCTGCCACAGGGCAAGACTCACTGTGAGCTATACCGATGAAATCCTTGGGCAGGACCTCGATCCTGTCACCATGGCTCATCCATACCTGATATGTAACAGGATCAGGGGCAAGGCCGTGAAACATGTCACCAGGATCGTCAATTGAGAGCCTGGCCGGGCCGTATTCCCTGTTATGGCTCCTTTCCACCGTACCTTTGAGAAGGTGTGTGGTAAGCTGCATACCATAGCAAATGCCCAGGATCGGGACCCCGAGTTCAAACAGTTCGGAAGATACAGCCGGTGCACCTTTATCATAAACACTTGCAGGTCCCCCTGAAAAGATGATTCCCTTTGGGCCTATCGCCTCTATTTTATCCATGGTGATGTTGAAAGGGCATATCTCACAATAGACCTTGGCCTCCCGTACCCGCCTTGCTATGAGCTGGGTGGTCTGGGAACCGAAGTCAAGGATCAAGACTTTTTGTTCGTGTATATTTTCCATGGCGCTTTAAGCCTCCAATATTGACAATAACATCAGCCAAGCCCTGAGCCAAGTTGCCGTATTATACATTTACGTTTTTCCTTATTTAAGACCTCGTTAAGTGGTTGAGTAGTTAATTAGTTAAGTGGTTATTATTGTATGAATTTATATCGTTTGCACAAAAATTGGACACTTGATGTAGTTGAAGGTCTAAATATACTGATTTAACATGCTTATTTTTCGACTCAACGACTCAACTATTTGACGATCTCTGTATTGAAGAGTTTTGCAAAACAGTGGGCAATAATATAAAACACCACATAATAAAAACGAGGAGAAAATAGTGGCACTACCAGAGATTATGTCGAGCCTTAACAGTTTTGTCTGGGGTCCTGTAATGCTCGTATTTCTGGTTGGCACAGGGGTCTTTCTCACCCTGCGCCTGCGTTTTGTACAGATATTTCACCTCTTCAAGGCCTTAAAGCTCGTCTTTTCAAGGCCCAAAGGAGACGATGCAGCAGGGGATATCAGCCCATTCCAGGCATTGACTACGGCCCTTTCAGCCACCATTGGGACAGGCAATATTGCCGGAGTCGCCACGGCTATCTATCTGGGCGGCCCTGGTGCCATTTTCTGGATGTGGATCTGTGCCTTCTTTGGCATGGCAAGCAAGTATGCCGAGGCAGTGCTGGCAGTGAAATACAGGCGTATACTCCCCGACGGAACCATGCAAGGCGGTCCCATGCGCTATATAGCAGAAGGCCTGGGATTGAAGTGGTTAGGGTGGCTCTTTGCGCTGATGGGCAGCCTCTCTGCCTTTGGAATCGGCAGTATGGTCCAGTCCAATTCAGTAGCAGTGGCCCTTGGTAAGACCTGGGGTGTCCCTTCTCTGTTCACTGGAATTGTGCTGGCAATAATGACCGGAGTCGTAATAATCGGGGGTATCCATCGCATTGGAAGGGTTACTGAGAAGCTTGTTCCGGTCATGGGGATTACTTATGTATTCGGGGCACTCATGATACTTGCCATGAACCTTAGCAAGGTCCCCGGGGCACTCACCTTGATAATAGAACACGCCTTCAGCCCTGCCTCTGCTGCCGGTGGTTTTGCCGGTGCAGCAGTGGCTACTGCCATCCGTTTCGGTGTGGCCCGCGGGGTCTTCTCCAACGAGGCCGGTCTCGGAAGCGCGGCCATCGCACATGCGGCAGCTCAGACCAACAGCCCTGTGCGCCAAGGCCTCATAGCCATGACAGCCGTATTTTTTGATACCATCATTGTCTGTTCCATGACAGCCCTGGTGATCCTTTCAACCGGCGCCTGGACCAGCGGGGAGACCTCCAGCGCGCTGACATACATGGCCTTCGAAATGGGACTGCCTGGCCGGGGTGGACTGATTGTGACCATCGGGCTTACTGTATTTGCTTATTCTACAATGATAGGTTGGGCCTATTATGGTGAAGAGTGCATTGAGTATATACTGGGCCTGAAGGCCAGGACGCCCTATCGCTACCTCTTCTGTTTTGTCATAGCCATTGGCGCATTTCAGAAAGTAAACTTTGTGTGGGACTTTTCCGATACCATGAACGGTGCTATGGCCATCCCAAATCTCATCGGCCTCCTGGGCCTTTCAGGGGTAGTGTTAAAGATGACCCGGGAGGCCCTGTCCAGATCGGAAATCTAAGCGGAAACCGCTCCTTATTCGCCCGTCTTCTGATGAAGCTTGTCCGCTATCCGCTGGACCTTATCGGACTTGACCATGGACGCAGCCTCGTCTGCAAAATGCGTCGCGCCTGAAATATTGCCATCTTTAAGATAGCCTTTGACCCTCTTTTCAATACGGGCTGTGGCACGATCTTCCTTAATGTGGAAGGCCGGTGCCGTTATGAGCTTTTTGGACTCACGGCTCCCGCAAGCAGGGCATGGTGAAGGATCTTCGCCCATGCCAACTATTGCTTCAAAAATCAATCCACACTTGGTGCATTCATAATCATATATCGGCATAGAATTATTAATGTATCATCATTTGAAAATTTTTCCAGGACCTCGTCAATCATTGAAGACATTCTAATTTTATAGCTCCTTATTTATAGTCATAGTGTTCCTTGATCCAGGACTGGTATTCTCCGCTCTTGACCCGGCCAATCCATTGCTGGTTATCGAGATACCATTTGATAGTTTTACAGATACCTGTCTCAAGGGACTCGTCAGGAATCCAGCCCAACTCCCTTTTCAATTTAGTGGAATCTATGGCATACCTGCGGTCATGACCAGGCCGATCCTTTACAAATGTTATTAACTCTCTTTTCGACTTATTGTCTTTCCTTTTCTGAAGGCCATCTAAAACGTCACAAATCATCTCTACAAGTCTGATGTTTTCCACCTCGTTGTTGCCACCAATGTTGTACATATTGCCCCTTTTTCCATTTTTAATTAATCCCCAGATGGCAGAACAGTGATCCCTGACATAGAGCCAATCCCTGACATATCTGCCATCTCCGTAAACCGGCAGGGGTCTTCCCTCCAGGGCATTGAGGATAATTAACGGAATCAGTTTCTCGGGAAATTGATATGGACCATAATTATTTGAGCAATTGGAGATAATGACGGGCAAACCGTAGGTCTTGTAATAGGCCCTCACTAAATGGTCTGAAGCAGCTTTTGAGGCGGAATAAGGGCTATTAGGTCTATAGGGGGTCTCCTCAGTGAAATATCCCTCCTTTCCAAGACTCCCGAACACCTCGTCAGTACTAATATGGTAAAAGAGTTGCAGCCGGTCCTGGTTTGATTTTGCCGACTCCAACAAGTTGAATGTGCCTACGATATTGGTCTGGATAAATGCGTCAGGGCTGACAATGGACCTATCAACATGGGATTCGGCAGCAAAATGGCAGACAGTATCTATCTCATAGTCATTAAATATTCCGGCGATGCCCTCCCGGTCGCATATATCGGCCTTAACAAAAATGTAGCGCTCGGGAAAATCTCTCTCAATATCAAATAAGTTTTCAGGATTTCCTGCATACGTCAGCTTATCTACATTAATCACCCGCCCGGAAAAGTCTGATTCCTTCAACAGATACCTGATAAAATTTGTTCCGATAAAACCGCATCCCCCTGTTACCAACATATTTTTCATGGTCTTGACTTCATTACCTCGTTTAGCAATTGTTCCTGAAAATTGGAAACGAATTGATCCACATCATGGGACCAATCTTTCATCAGATTGATGTCTGCCTTTTTGAGCCGCTTGTTTTCCAGTATTGAATTTCTCGGTCTTATTGCCGGAGCAGGATACTCTTCACTCGTACAGGGAACTAATGAGTGCGGAACTCCCATTTTACCAAGAAAATGACTGGCCAATTCATACCATGTACAGTGTCCTTCAGCAGTAGCATGATAGGTTCCCCGGCCGTTCTCTTCTATGAGTTTGGCGATCTGAAGTGCCAGCCGAAAAGACCATGTAGGTGAACCAAACTGGTCGTTTACGACCTTCACCTTTTTATCAGGATTTCCAAGGGCTAACTTGAGGATAGTCTTAAGAAAGTTCCGGCCATGGATGCCATACAACCAGGCTGTCCTCAATATTATGTATTGGTCGGTTGTCTGCATCACAGCCACCTCACCTTCAAGCTTTGTCCTGCCATAATAGGAAAGAGGATTCGGTTCATCGTCTTCCACATAAGGCTCCGGCGGCTTTTTCCGGCCATCAAAAACATAATCGGAAGAGATATGGATCAATAGACCACCATATTTTGTGACCCAGGATGCCAGGTTTTTCGGCCCTTCAACGTTGACCTTCCAGGCCGGTTCCTTTTCTGTCTCACAGGCATCCACATTTGTGTATGCAGCGCAGTTGAGTATGATGTCAGGGACGTATCTTCCTATCACCTTATCCACATCTGAAGAATTAGTAATATCCAGTTCATTTAAGGTTAAGGCAAAGACTTCGTGCGCTTCTTGAAGAACTTGTACGCAATCACTGCCCAATTGTCCGTCACCGCCACATATCAGTATCTTCATGATCTCTTAACCTAACATTTCAACCGCGACCTTTCACACTCCTTGGCAATCGGGGAATGCTTCCTTCTTTCAGCCAAAAAGTACAGAAAAAAGACAATTAAGAAACCGAGAACAGCCAGACAAAGAGCCTGCATTACTTCTATACTCCATTGAGACGGCAAAATATTGACCTGGGCTGTAACAATCATATTCCCATGGATGTCTGCTATGCTGTGTAAGGATTTTTTCCAGGGCCAGATTTTTCTCAATGAACCCAACATAAAACCGGTTAATATGGCTATAGTAATATTGTAGTATTTATTTAAAAGCCAGTTAAGAAAACGGACGAATGAAATTAATCCTACCCCGGCTCCGGCAGCTACTATGAAAAGTGTTAAGAAATCACGGTCATTCACGGCTTCAAGCACATAATGATATTTACCCAGAAGTACGAGGATAAAGGCCCCGGATATCCCAGGGAGAATCATTGCACATATGGCAATGGCCCCACTCATAAATAAAAACCATGGAGTATCCGGAGTAGATGCGGGCACCATACCAACCAGGAAATAAGTACAGGCCGCTCCCAATCCTGCCCAGGCGAAAATGGGTGGAGTCCATTTTTCAAGATACCGGCTCACAGTAAATAAAGAAGCAACTACAAGACCAAAGAAAAAGGACCATATCAGTATCGGCCGGTTCTGAAGAAGCCAGCTTAGAATCCTGGCAAGACTGAAAATGGCCATAAAAATACCGATGCCGACTGCCATAAGAAATCGCCATGAGACATGATCCAGGGCATCCCTCAATTTCAAAGAAAAAAGCAATTTTAAAAAAACCAGATCAAAAGACCTGATGGACTCGATCAATTCCTTATAAATTCCGAGGATGAATGCCATAGTACCGCCCGAAACCCCAGGAACCACATCTGAAGCGCCCATGCAAAAGCCCTTTATTGCCAGTCCGAGGTAAGCTTTGAATGATCGATGAGATCGAGTCGGGCCGTTCATAACAGCTTCACTTTTGACCTAAACGCTCATGACGGTGGCTTTCGTCACCTCTGAGTAAAAAAATTTGCCACCCGCTCGCTGTGCTCACTCGACCCACACAGACATTTTACCCTGCCGAGACATGGCAGGGTAAAAACAGTACATGCCCAAGGGGCGCTGACAATTTATCTGGTGGTGTGTCCACCAGCGGATAAGGTTTTTTGTCTGTGTGTGTCCGTGTGGGTCTGTGGCTAATAAATGTATTTTCACGGTAATAATCAGGGAAAAACTGAAATGTAGGGCCAGGTTTTTATCCCCGACCGAAAAACTCGATTATACAGTAACCGGTATTGTATGCGCAATTATTTGTGTCGTTATCCGGGTATTTCATATAAGCGCAGACGGATTTTATAACGCAGCACAGAAGGCCCTTTTGAACGTTCAGCAGGCAATCAGAATTGCTAGATTTTTCTTGATACTGATATGGCTCTTATTGTAATAGGACGTTGGGCCAAAGTGTGTACGCCTTGGAAAATGTCCTGAGGGAAAGATGACCTGCGGAAATTTGAAGAAGTAAAACAGCGCTATGCTTGGAATAGATAGTTGAACCTACATCCCATGTATATTTAAGACAGAACACTCAAATCAGACGATAAGTATGGGATTATCTTAATTCAAACAAATACCTTTGATAGTGCATGACATCATTACAGATTGCAAGATTTCTCTGGTTAAGTTCATCTACAACCTCTATTTCCAAAAAAACAGTTTACATCCTGAATTCTTTTGTGTTAGATAGACTATCTCACCCATGCTTAGCCAAGAAGGCTAAGAATAGCTACACGTTAAAGAAGCAGCTAAATATAAAAAGGCCACGAAGACTCAAGGAGAGTTACACTCTTCTGAAGTCTCATGGCCTTTTCCAATTTTGAAGCCACTAAGGTTTCCATACCGAAAGTCCAAATTTGAAATGGAAGAAATCTAATGGAGGCCAGTTACAACATCCTGGTGATTGACGATGACGCATTCATGCGTGACGCCTGTCATCAGACCCTGACCAAACATGGTCACGGCGTTACTTTGGCGAAAAGTGGTCGTGAAGCCCTTGTCCTGCTCGAGAAATGCTCATTTGACCTTATCCTCCTGGCTTTGAAGTTGCCCGGCGAAGACGGGCTATTTGTCTTGGCCGAGATCAAGGATCTGGACCCCGAGGCCATGGTCGTCATGATCTCGGAATATGGTTCTATTGAAACCGCTGTTCAAGCCATTAAGCTTGGGGCCTTTGACTTTATAGCCAAGCCCATAACCTCGGAGGAATTAATCAAACTGGTTGATCGTGTGCTGAGAAATCGCCAGTTAACCATCGAAAACCTATATCTCAAGCAAAGCCTTAAGCAGGAAACCTGTAGCACTGAAATTATTAGTAAAAGCCCTGTCATG
>JAJSZR010000029.1 GCA_030262715.1 Deltaproteobacteria bacterium | reverse complement strand
ATATACGTTTTTAGTTTAGACGGGTAACCGATGTTCTGGCACAAATTAGCGTTAGGGTAACCGATGTCTTGGCATTTTTGGGTAACCTATGTCCTGGCATCTATCAATTAGCTGTTAGCCATTAGCGTTTAGCTTTGAAAAAATCAAGGCATTACATTAATTAGAAATAACACCCAACGGGTTCACCCTGTTGAATCCCCGAAGGGGACAGCGAAGCTGCATTCAACAGGGTAAAAGTTTGTAATAGCAAAACATTCCGTAATCATTAAACTAATAGCTAACCGCTAAAGGCTAATTGCTCAATTTAGTAATAAGAGAGTGACTTGCTAAATCATTGCTTAGATGGTACATAGAGCCGATTTTATTGTCGATAACGCACGTCCAGTGGGCCCCGGTGGTGCCTTCTGTGTTTTCAGATGGTGTGAGGGTATTTTTACTGCTGGACGGAGGAAAAACCACATTTATTTCAAGGAGAAACTATGGCCTACGTTACAATGAAACAGTTGCTTGAAGCAGGTGTCCACTTCGGGCATCAGACCAGACGATGGAATCCCAAGATGAAGCCTTACATCTTCGGCGCCAGAAACGGGATCTATATTATAGATCTCCAGAAGACCGTGAAGCTCTTCAAGGTTGCTTATGAGTTTGTGGTGGAGACCGTTGCCCAAGGCGGGAAGTTACTTTTCGTAGGTACCAAGAAACAGGCCCAGGATTCCATAGTTGAGGAAGCCAATCGTTGTGAAATGCCCTTTGTAAACAGCCGTTGGCTGGGTGGGATGCTCACAAATTTCCAGACCATCCAGAAGGGCATTGATCGTCTGAAGCGGCTTGAAGCCATGTTTGAAGACGGCACTATCGAGCGTTTTCCCAAGAAAGAGGTCCTTCGTATGGACAGGTTGCGCCAGAAGCTGGATCGCAACCTTGGTGGAATAAAGGATATGGGCTCGCTGCCCGCCGCTGTTTTCGTTGTGGACTCAAGGAATGAGCAGATCGCAGTAAAGGAGGCCAACAAGCTCGGGATCCCGGTGGTTGCAATAGTCGATACCAACTGTGATCCTGACGGTATAGATTACATCATTCCGGGAAACGATGATGCCATTCGGGCCATACGCCTTATTTCATCTTTAATGGCAAACGCATCCCTGAAGGGCAGGGAAAGGTTTGCCGAAGCACAGCAGGCAGCTGCTGACAAAGAAGTTGAAGAGGAAATGGCGGTTGACGATATCACTGGTGAAGGAGAAGGAGCCGTTGCTGAAGTTCCTGTCGTAGAAGCCGTTGCCGGGGAAGCCGCTACAGGCGAAGATGCTGGTTCTGAGGCAAGTACTTCATAAAAGATAGTCTACATAATCAAGTAATTTTAATTAGTCCGCTCTGCAAGCAGGATGCGAAATTTTTGTAGAACTCTGACCTGGCTCCAAAGGCCAGGTTTTCAAGCTTAGAATTAATTTGGAGGATTGACATAATGACACAGGTTACTGCTGCAATGGTCAAAGAACTCAGAGAACGGACCAAAGCAGGTATGATGGATTGCAAGAAGGCTCTTCAAGAGTGCAATGGAGATATGGGAAAAAGCGTTGACTGGCTGCGTCAGAAGGGGCTTTCCGTTGCCGCCAAGAGGGCAGGGCGGTCAACTTCTGAAGGCGCTGTCCAGTGTTATATTCATGCTGGTAACAAGCTTGGTGTTATGGTTGAGGTCAATTGTGAGACAGATTTCGTGGCAAAGACAGATCAGTTTGTCCAGTTTGCCAGAGACCTGGCCATGCATATTGCAGCTATCAATCCTGTTTGCATAAAACGTGAAGATACTCCTCCAGAGCTTATAGAGAAGGAGAAGGAGATCCTTCGCAAACAAGCCGAGGAGTCTGGTAAGCCGGATCACATAATTGAAAAGATCGTTAATGGTCGCATTGAAAAATTCTATAAGGAAGTGTGCCTGCTTGAGCAGCCCTATGTGAAGAACCCGGATATAACCATCCAGGACCTTTTAAATGAGCTGATTGCCAAGATAGGTGAGAATATCAGTATCAGGCGCTTTGTGCGGTTCCAGGTTGGCGTAGAAGTGGAATAATGGCTGAAACCACAAAAGGATCACCGGCCTACAGTCGCATTTTACTGAAGCTCAGTGGTGAGGCCCTGTTGGGGGATGCACCTTATGGAATATCTCTTACAGTCATGGATGTACTTGCCCGTGAAATTGCTCAGGTCTATGGACTGGGTGTGAAAATCGGATTGGTTGTGGGAGGAGGAAATATCTTCAGGGGGATTGCTGGTTCTGCCCAGGGGATGGATAGGGCAACTGCCGATCAGATGGGCATGCTTGCTACTGTTATGAATTCCCTGGCCCTTCAGGATGCCTTAAACAGGCATGGGGTTCGGGTGAGAGTGCTTTCAGCCATAGAGATAGGGCGAATTGCGGAGCCCTTTATAAGGGGAAGGGCTCTCCGTCATTTGATGAAGGGCCGGGTGGTCATATTTGCCGCAGGGACAGGAAATCCTTTCTTTACTACCGATACTGCAGCGGCCCTCAGGGCCTTAGAGATAAATGCAGAGGTCCTTTTCAAGGCTACAAGGGTGGACGGCGTTTACGACAAGGATCCAGAGGTAGTCCCTGATGCGAAGAAGTATGATCGCCTGACCTATCAGGATGTTCTCGAGAAGGGTCTTAAGGTCATGGATGCTGCTGCCATATCTCTAGCCAAGGATGCAGGTCTTCCGGTAGTCGTGTTTAATATGCAGATCCCGGGCAATATAGAACGGGCTGTAAAAGGTGAAAAGGTTGGCACACTGGTTGGAGGAGGTGACTGAAAATGAAAAAAGCAGAGATCCAAGAGGCGGGCGGCAAGATGGACAAGGCTATTGGTGCCTTTGACCGGGACCTTGCTCGTGTACGAACCGGAAGGGCTTCTGCTGCCTTACTGGAGGGAATTAACGTCGATTACTATGGGACTTCTATGCCACTTAATCAGGTGGCTTCTGTTGCTATACCGGAGAGCCGCCTTTTGACCATACAGCCTTGGGATATCAAGATCCTGGGAGATATTGAAAAGGCCATTCTTAAGTCCGACCTTGGCCTCACTCCCACCAATGACGGCAAGATCATCAGGGTGAATGTACCACCCTTGACAGAGGAACGTAGAAAGGAATTGGTCAAACTGGTAAAAAAGATGGCTGAAGAATGCAGGGTGGCAATTCGGAATGTGCGAAGGGAAGCTATTGAACGTCTGAAGGGCCAGAAGAAAGCAAAAGAGATCTCAGAGGATGATCTCTTCAGGCTCCAGGATGAGGCTCAGAAGGTAACTGACGATCATATCGAGAAAGTAGAAGGGATTATTGCCGATAAGGAGAAAGAGATACTGGAGTTTTGATAAAAAAATGGCCAAGCCACCAGACCTCATTCGGCCACCAGATCACATTGCCATCATTATGGACGGTAACGGCAGGTGGGCCAAGCGTCGAAGATTACCCAGGATCATGGGCCACAGACAGGGTGTGAAGGCCGTACGTTCTACAGTCCGCCTATGTAGAGAGTTAAATGTACCTGTTTTGACCTTATATGCATTTTCACAGGAAAACTGGGGACGGCCCAAGGCAGAGGTGAGCGCATTAATGGACCTCCTGTATGATTACCTGAAGAGCGAGCTTGATGAGATGCTTGGGAATCAGATCTCTCTTCGGGCCATTGGACAAATTGAAAGGCTTCCTGAACGGGTCAGGACCTGTCTTCTGGATACCATTGAGAGGACTTCTTCCAATACCGCCATGATTCTTAACCTCGCCTTGAGTTATGGAGGCAGGGCAGAGATAGTAGGGGCAGTCAGACGTCTTATACATAAATGTCTTTCAGGGGCCCTGAACCCGGAAGATATAGATGAAGCCATGTTTGCTTCAAACCTTGATACAGCCGGGCTTCCTGATCCTGATCTCCTTATTCGCACAAGCGGAGAAAACAGGCTCAGCGACTTTTTCCTTTTTCAGACAGCATATTCAGAGTTCTATATCACTCCCACCCTTTGGCCGGATTTTAACAAAGAAGAGCTCTTGAAGGCCCTTCTCGAGTATCAGAAAAGAGAACGTCGTTTTGGGTTGACTAACGAACAGCATTCCGAATCATGCACCGCCAAAGACTTCTGACTGCGGCGACCCTGGGCCCCTTACTCTTCATAGTGCTCTGGTGGGGTGAGAGAAGGCTTTTTGATCTGGTGCTCTTAGGGGTAACTGCTTTCTGTTTGTACGAGTACTTTACTATTTGTTTTCCTGGACGTTGGGTAATACAGGGCCTTGGGGTTATCTTCGGGTTGTTTCCCGTGTTTTCGGTCTTGTTGTGGGAGAATCCCGAATTTATAGTCCCTGCTGTTTATATGGCTTTCCTTGGAAGTGCTATACTGTTTCTTATTTCGTACAGCAGGTGGTCTAATGTTATATGGAACTGGGCAATATTTTTCATGGGGGTAACATATGTAGGTGTATGTGCAGCCCATCTGGGGCTCTTATATTACCTGCCCATGGGGAAGGAATGGGTCCTGTTTCTCCTGGTAACTGTCTTTAGTGGTGATGCCGGGGCCTACTATGTAGGCAAAGGTATTGGGAAAAACAAGTTGTGCCCCAATGTGAGCAAGGGAAAGACAGTTGAGGGCGCTGCCGGAGGGCTGATTTTTAATGCCATAGCGGCCTTTTTTCTGTGGTTTGTGCTCTTAAAGGATATTGACCCGAGGGCACTGGTGCCCCTGGCATTAGTCATTGGAGCAGTTGGTCAGGTGGGGGATCTGGTCGAATCAATGGTCAAACGTTCTGCTGGTGTCAAAGATTCAGGTAGCATACTACCCGGGCATGGTGGTATTTTAGATAGGGTTGATGCAGTGTTGTTAGCATCTCCTTTCCTGTATTGGACCCTGTCCCTGTGCAGGATAGATGGTGTATTTATCAGATGAAAGAAACTAAGTGCATATCTCTGCTGGGATCTACCGGATCCATCGGGACAAAAGTCCTTGATGTCGTTAGACGCTCCAAAGGGCAGTTTTCAGTGAATGGTCTTGCTGCCGGGAAAAACGTCGAACTTCTCGTAAAGCAGATAAGACAGTTCAGGCCTGAGATCGTATCAGTAATGACTGCCGAACTCGCTGATCAAGTCAGATCTATGACTGAATTTGCCGACATCAGGGTACTTTACGGGAAGGAAGGATATAAGGCAGTTGCAACAGTTGATGATGCACAACTTGTTGTATCATCTATGGTAGGTGCGGCAGGGCTAATACCAACCCTTGCCGCTCTTGAGGCAGGGAAAGATGTTGCACTCGCCAACAAGGAATCTCTTGTGACTGCAGGCTCTCTGGTTAAATCTCTTGCAAGAGAAAAGGGGGCTGCCATAATACCTATAGACAGCGAGCATTCCGCCATCTTTCAGTGTCTTAGGGGGTATCCCAAGGAAGATGTAAGGCGCATAGTGCTCACTGCGTCCGGTGGTCCGTTCAAGGATAGAAATATAGATGAGCTTGTCAACGTGACACCAGAGGAGGCAGTAAAACACCCCAAATGGTCCATGGGGGCAAAAATATCGGTGGATTCAGCTACCTTGATGAACAAGGGGCTTGAGGTGATAGAGGCCCGCTGGCTTTTTGACATCTCTGTGGATCGGATAGATGTGGTGGTTCATCCTCAAAGTATTGTACACTCCATGGTGGAATTCATAGATGGCTCTGTATTGGCGCAGATGGGAATTCCAGACATGAGAGTGCCGATAGCCTATGCCCTGGCCTGGCCCGAACGTCTGGAGATGGATCTTCCAAGTCTCAACCTGATTGAGTCACATTTACTTACCTTTGAGACGCCACATTTAGAGAAGTTTCCATGCCTTGGATTGGCATACGATGCGGCAAGGAAGGGGGGGACTGCCACAACGGCCCTCAATGCTGCAAACGAAGTGGCCGTAGAGGCCTTTCTTCAGAGACGCATGGGTTTTACGGCAATACAGGAAGTAGTTCGAGAAGTGATCGAAGCCTTTCCTGTTGAAGATATCAGGAATCTTGATGACGTGCTAAAGGCAGATGCCCTCGCACGACTGCGAGCCGAAAGTATTATTACAAAAATGTAGAAATTAGAAATTAGAAATTAGAAATTTGGGTAAGCGGAACAAAAAGGTTCAGAACACCGTGGGCTATCAGATAATACGATCATCTGAAACAGTACAAAAGCATGAAGGCCAAATTTCTAATTTCAAGGTTCCGTGAACGCTTACACTTATTCTAAACACACGGCTCCAAATAATTACTCTGCGGAGAAATTGATATGACCACTGCCTGGTCCTTTTTACTGGTACTTAGCGGCATAATATTGGTCCATGAGTTTGGACATTTCATTGTAGCCAGGGGATGTGGCATCAGGGTCTTGAAGTTTTCACTGGGTTTCGGACCCAGAGTCTGTGGTGTGGTACGCGGAGCAACGGATTACTGCATTTCTCTGATTCCACTTGGCGGGTTTGTAAAGATGCTGGGTGAACAACCGAATGAGACAGTACCTCCGGAAGAAGTGCCCTGGTCTTTTTCACACAAACCGGTCTGGCAGAGGTTTTTCGTGGTAGTTGCTGGACCTGTTTTCAATTTCATCTTTGCCTGGCTTATTTTTTTGTTGATATTTTTGGCTTATGGGAAACCCATTATTTTGCCGAATATTAGCGAAGTCCAGACTGGTTCTCCTGCCGAGAAGGCAGGAGTAATGCCAGGAGATCGCATAATTGCTATAGACGGACGCAACATACATAAATGGGAAGAGGTGTCTGAGGAGATCAGGGCCAATGACGGGAGTACTATTGTACTGACATTACAACGGGGCCAGGCTACTGTATCGGTAGATGTCATCCCAAGGATTTATAAGCTTAAAAACATATTCGGTGAAGAAATTAACGTGCCAATGATCGGTGTTTCAGCAGCAGGTGAATTTGAAATAGAGAAATTAAGTCCCTTGACTGCCATTGGGCAGGCATTTTCCCGCACCTGGGAGCTCATAGTTCTCACAGGACAGGTTATTGTGAAGCTATTTCAGCGTGTAATTCCTCTTTCCACTCTAGGAGGACCCATAATGATTGCCCAGATGGCCGGGCAACAGGCTGAGCAGGGCATCCTCAATCTCTTCTATTTCATGGCCCTTCTGAGTGTAAACATAGGATTTCTAAATTTGCTCCCCATACCTGCCCTGGACGGTGGTCATCTGGCCTTCCTGGCAGTAGAGGGCATCACAAGGCGTCCCCTTACCATGCGACAGAAGGGAATCGCCCAGCAGATCGGGATTTTTATACTCCTGGTCCTGATGCTGGTTATTTTTTATAATGACATCGCTCGACTTTTGGGATTCCCTCTTTCAGGTTGAGGAATTGAAGGATTCAGAGATTTGGTGATTGGGTAGATCAGTGCTCACCTTGTCTATCGAGACATCTGACTATATGGGAGGGGTGGCGTTGATACGCGACGGCCAGCCGGTGGCCGAAGTGGGCCTTGCCAGCAAGGAGACCCATTCCCGAAGATTGATGGTCATTATTAAATGGTTGATGCAGAGGCTGGGATCTGACTGGTCTGACCTTGATCTTCTTGCTGTAAGCCTGGGTCCGGGTAGCTTTACCGGACTTCGAATAGGCCTTGCTACTGCAAAGGGTCTGGCTTTTGCCTTAGGACTACCGTTGATTGGTGTTCCGACCCTTGATGCCCTGGCGAGTCATGTTGTCGCATGCAAGGGGGATCTTGTGTGCCCGGTACTGGACGCCAGGAAGTCCCAGGTTTACACAGCTATCTACCAGATTAGAAATTTCGGCGAGTTAGAGAAGATAAGTCCGTATCAGGCTATTTTCCCAGAGGAGTTGGCGGCTTTCGTGCCTTATGACCAAAGGGTGTTATTGCTTGGAGGCGGTCTTTTGCTATATCTGGATATATTTGTGAATGGATTGGGTGATCAGGCAGTTATTGTTCCAAACCACATGACCCATGTGAGGGCTGCATCGGTGGGTATCCTGGCAGAGCTCAGGTGGCAAAAAGACAGAAGGCCTGATGATTTTAAGACCTTAAAACCAATTTATGTCCGTCTATCTGAGGCAGAGGAAAACAAGCTGGCATTACAGGAGCAGGAGAGTCTATTATGATTTCCGTCTTTTCCGGTCTTTCCTGCATGATCCATACGTAATTACTTACTAAGGAGATTTCCATGTTTGGTAAGATATGTCCCCACTGCAAAGAAAGAGTTAAAAAAGATGCCCTTGTATGCCGGTATTGTGGCAGAGAGCTTGATCCAAATGATGAGCGCGAACATGATTTATATTATCCTAATTGGATTATTGCAGGCTTTGCAGGACTGGCTGCCGGTGCCGCACTAGCCCTGATATTTGGTTACTGGAAGGAGCGGCGCAGATGGCAGGATGAGATATCAGATTATTCAGCGGGTGACGAATTTGATAGTGAAGAGTTCTGAATTCTGTATGCAGCAGGATCTAGGACTTAATCTTTCTGTAGCCACGCCGTTTTCCGGCTAGCTCACATTTGCGTTTGCAATTGTTGCATATAGCAGGCTGAGTCGGCCTATTTGGGGTTTTCAGGCATTTCATTTTAATCTCCTTAATAAAATTCACTGATTAAATAATAAGCTCAATTTTATTAAACGCAATATTTATACCTCGAAAATACATTTATTAGCCACAGACCCACACAGACTCACACAGACAAAAGACCTTATCCGCTGGTGGACACACCAGCAGGTAAATTGTCGGGTACCCCTTTGGCGCGTGCTGTTTTTGCCCTGCCATGTTGGCAGGGCAAAATGTCTGTCTGTCTGTCCGTGTGGGTCGAGCGAGCGTAGCGAGAGGGTGGCTAATTATTTTCAGTAGTATAGCGTCAAATTTTTGACAGAAATGATACTGGAAAACCAAATTGAGGTTTAGCTCAGATGGGCAATGAATGTACTGTTGCTGTACTGACAGATTTGGTTTCCTTGGACTTTGTCATGGATCGCACAGCCTCAACCACTGATGGGACGTCAAGACCCACATGTTTTCTCAGGGTTTTCTGGCTTCCATGCTTCACAAACCTATCAGGAAGTCCAAGGCGACAAACCTTGACAGAGGTTATGCCATTGTCAGAAAGCGATTCCAGAACTGCTGATCCAAATCCACCTGCCAAAGAGTTTTCTTCAATTGTAAGTATATGCCCGGTCCTGCGGGCCATTTCTGCTATCAGGTTCTGGTCCAAGGGTTTGGCGAAGCGGGCATTCATTACCGAAGCCTTTATTCCATACTGAGCCAGATCTTTTGCCGCAATCCTTGCAGTGAGAACGTGGTGCCCTATGGCAATTATCCCCACATCAGGTCCTTCCAGCTCAATCTCTCCTTTACCGATAGGGATTTCTCTCAACAGCCAATCAAGGCTTACGCCTACTCCCGATCCCCTTGGATACCGAATAGCCACAGGTCCATTGTGTTTCAATGCGGTGTAGAGCATGTGCTGGAGGTCATTTTCGTCTTTGGGGGCCATTACCACGAGGTTAGGAATGGCTCTTAGATATGAGAGATCAAAAGCGCCGTGATGGGTTGGTCCGTCTTCGCCCACCAGGCCTCCCCTGTCAATTGCGAAAACCACAGGCTGATTGGTCAGGCAGACATCGTGAATGATCTGATCATAGGCCCTTTGGAGAAAGGTGGAGTAGATTGCCACTACTGGTCGAAGCCCTTTCAGTGCCAATCCTACTGCAAAGGTCACGGCATGCTGTTCTGCAATTCCCACATCAAAGAACCTGTTCGGAATGGCTTTCTCAAAGGCGCTGAGCCCGGTGCCGGCAGGCATGGCAGCAGTGATTGCCACTATCCTTGGGTCTTCCTTAGCAAGTCTGATAAGTGTCTGGCTGAATATGCTCGTATATGAAGGCGGTTTGGGTTTTGATGAAGATTTTGGCTTTCCTGTTGCGATCTCAAAGGGACCAACGCCATGGAAAAGGTCAGGACGACGTTCTGCCGGGGGATAACCCTTACCTTTTTTGGTAAGCACATGAACCAGCACTGGTCCAGGTATAGTGCGCACGTTCTTAAGTGTTTGAATCAGGGATTCCAGGTGGTGGCCCGGCAACGGACCTAAGTACTCAAATTGCAAGGACTCAAAGAGCATCCCGGGAGTCAGTAGTGCCTTTAAGGAATCCTCACTACGTTTCAGCACTGCCCATATGTTTTCACCAACGCCCGAGCGCTTGAGAAAGGATTCAAGCTCCTTCTTAAGCCGGGTTGCCGGGCGGCTTGTCATTTTTCTGCTCAGAAAAGATGACAGCGCCCCGACGTTTGGAGAGATGGACATTTCATTGTCGTTTAATATGACGATAAGGTCTTTTCTCAGGTGGCCGGCATTGTTCAGTGCTTCAAAGGCAATACCTGCACTCATGGAGCCGTCTCCAATTACTGCCACTACCTTGGCGTTTTTACCCTTCAGGTCCAGGGCAGTTGCCATGCCAAGGGCAGCTGAAATAGACGTGCTGCTGTGGCCAGTATCAAGGGCGTCGTAAGGGCTTTCACTGCGCTTGGGAAAGCCGCTTATTCCATTATCCTGACGTAATGTATGGAAATTGTCCACTCTTCCGGTAAGCAGTTTGTGCGCATAGGCCTGATGCCCTACATCCCAGATTATCCGGTCTTTTGGGGCATCGAAGACATAGTGCAGGGCTATAGTCAATTCTACTACACCAAGGCTTGGAGCCAGATGTCCCCCTGTTTCAGCTACGGTTTCTATGATCTTGCTGCGGATTTCAGAAGCAAGCTGAATAAGCTCCTTGAGGTTAAAATCTTTTATGTCCTGAGGACCTGTTACAGATTCAAGTAGACCTGACATCGAATTTATGCTCCTTATTATCTATCTCTTTCTACTACATATCGGGCTATTGCCCGCAAAGGCTCAGCACTTTCATCAAAACATTCCAGTTCAGAAAGGCCTTGTTCCAGGAGTTCTTGTGCCTTTCTTTTTGTCTCCTTGAGTCCAAACAGGGCAGGATATGTGGCCTTTTGATTGCGATCATCCGAGCCTACCGGCTTTCCGAGAATCTCCTGGTCTCCTTCCACATCCAGAAGATCGTCTTTAATCTGAAAGGCGAGTCCCAGAGATTCACCATACCTTTTCAGATGGTTTAGCTCCTCATCGTTTCCTTTGCCCAATAGCGCTCCGATCTCCACAGACGCCCCTATCAGTGCTCCGGTTTTGTGGCTGTGTATAAATGAAAGGGTTTCCGCATCCACCGGACGTCCCTCCATTAATATATCTGCAGTTTGACCTCCTACCATTCCGGAGACACCCGCAGCCCTTGCAAGAAGAAAAATTGCTTTACTGATTAATGGGGAAGATATGTTTTGTGCCAGCTCTGGCTTACAAATGAGTTCAAAGGCATAAGTGAGAAGGCCATCACCTGCAAGAATGGCAATGGCTTCACCATAGACCTTGTGGCAGGTGGGCCTGCCCCTTCTCAAATCGTCATCGTCCATTGCGGGAAGATCATCGTGAATCAAGGAATAAGTGTGGATACATTCAAGGGCACAGGCTGCGGGAAGAAGCGCTTTCTGGTCGCCACTTACTGCTTGGGCTCCAGCCAAAAGCAAAATTGGCCTGACTCTTTTTCCGCCAGACATCATACTGTATCTCATGGCCTCAAACACCGGACCTGAAGGGCCATGTGGCTCGGGAAGCCACTTATCCAGGACAGAGTTAATCAAGTCCTGTTGTTTTTTCAGATACGTGCCGAGGTCAAAGGTCTTCACTATCTCCTCCCCATGCCTTCAACATGGGCTCCCCATCTTCGTCCCGTGAAAGCTGCTGTATTCGCTTTTCTGCATCATCTAAGCACTTGGCACAGTATCTGGAGAGACTTATCCCATTTTCAAAGGTCTTAAGCGCTTCTTCCAGGGGTAGTTCATCCTCTTCCAATAGTTTTACAAGTCTTTCAAGTTCTTTAAGGGCGTTCTCAAAATCCAATTTTTCAGTCATATCTTTCCTCAAGCTTGATCAACATGTCGCTACATGTTACCTCATGTCTCATGAAAGTGCGAGAGTCTATAACAGATTCTTCGACTACTATAATTAATAAACCGTGGTCAGGGGTGCATGCAATATTGTTCCGTCTTGCTGAACTCTGGTTGGCTTCTTGCAGGTTCACAATAGTTGAACAGGACGCCATAAGGCCTCTGCTTGAGCCTGGCCACCCTGCCATAATAGCCTTGTGGCATGCAAGTTTGATATATAACCTTTTTTATTTTAGACGTAGTCCTGCGGTCGTCATGGTAAGTGGTAGCTCCGATGGGAAATGGGTAGCAAGGTCCTTAAATACTTGGGGGCAGATTCCAATACGTGGCTCCAGGCATAGGGGGGGGCTTCGAGCTATAAGAGAGATGGTCAGGATAATGCGGGAGCAGGGGTGTATTGCCGGTATTGTGGCCGATGGGTCAAAAGGGCCGGCACGGATAGCCCAGAAGGGCGCAGTCGTTCTGGCCAGGGAGACAGGGGCCCCTGTAGTGCCGACTGGTCTTGCTGCCAAGCCGGCGTATAGATTTAACAGTTGGGACCGTACAATCCTTCCATTTCCCGGTAGCAAAGTGGTCATGGTATATGGACAGCCGATTTCAGTACCGCCAGACGCAAGGGGAATACAGGTAGAGGAATTCCGAAGAAATTTAGAAGATAGCATGAATGAAGCAACCCGTCTTGCCGAGGAGATTACAGGCTAAAGGTGAAGCCATGGCATTAGATTATAATTCTTTTCATTTTAACTGGCTTGATGTTCTCCTGGGAGGAATGCTTGTTTTTTTCGTTTGCCATAGCCTTTGGACAGGTTTTAGCAGGTCAGTAGCTTCTCTTCTTGGGATGATATTGGGATTTTGGGTGGCTATCCACCGGTTTTCATCTATATCATTCAGGCTTTCACCATGGATACAGGATGAGATGTGGCGCTCTCTCGTTTCATTTCTATTAATATTTCTTTTGGTATATCTTATTTTTTTTATTGCTGGAATTATGGTTCAAAGGATGTTCAAGGCCCTTAAATTAGGTTGGATTGACAGGCTTCTAGGGGCTATTATGGGCCTTGCCAAGGGTCTGGTTTTGGCAGGAGCCATTGTATTTATGCTGACCATTTTTTTACCATCGAATAGTCCACTGCTCAAGAAGTCATGTTTTTATCCAACTCTGAGCCGGGTAGCACAGGTAATGGGATCGATGGTTCCTGGCCACCTTAAGGGTCGCTTTATGTGGAAGTGGAGAAAGTTTCACTCAGGCCAGGATAAGGGGCGGAGACAAGAAGTTTAAGGCATGATTCCGCTGAAAAAACCCAATCTGCGGCGTTACTTCAATTTTCCAGCCCATGCGACGTACGATAAGTACGTCTCATTCCTGGAAAATTTCGCGCCTTGCATCTCGGGCTTTTTGAGCGGAATCATATTTCAGGGTTTTTGCAGTGTAATCAGGCGTCAGTGTTCTATCCAGTAGTTGGGAGACTCTTTGGTTATTATAACGTCATGGACGTGGCTTTCTTTTAGACCTGCAGGAGTTATGTGCGCAAAGCGGGCATTTTGCCTGAGTTCCTCTATTGTTTTGCAACCAACATACCCCATGCCTGCTTTCAATCCCCCGGTCAACTGGTAAATAGTGGCGGAAATCGGACCTCTATATGGCACCCTGCCTTCAATTCCCTCCGGAACCAGCTTTGCCTCTGTCCTGACGCTTTCCTGGAAGTATCGGTCTTTGCTACCATCTTTCATGGCCCCTAGCGAGCCCATACCGCGATAGACCTTGTATTGTCTGCCCTGATAAAGCTCCAGATCTCCCGGACTTTCATCCGTGCCGGCGAGCAGACTTCCTATCATGATACAATGGGCACCGGCCCCTATGGCCTTTGTTAAGTCACCGGAAAATTTGATACCTCCGTCAGCTATAACAGTTTTCCCATTCTTTTGTGCCACGACAGCACAGTTGTGGACAGCAGTCAGTTGTGGCATGCCTACACCTGCAATAACTCGGGTAGTACAGATAGAGCCTGGCCCCACCCCGACCTTTACGGCGTCAGAGCCGGCCTTAAACAGGGCCTCAGCGGCTTCTGAGGTGGCGACATTTCCTGCGATTACCTGGACATTGTGAAAGGTCTTTTTGATTTCAGATACCGCTGTGATCACGTTTTTGGAGTGTCCGTGGGCGGAATCTATGACTACCACATCTACATCGGCCTTGATCAAGGCCTCCGCATGTGCCAGGCAGTTTTCACCTATACCCACTGAAGCCCCAACCCTCAGGCGACCAAGGTCATCCTTGCAGGCCATGGGATATTTCTTGATCTTTTCTATGTCCTTGATTGTGATTAGGCCTTTGAGATTTCCTTCGTCGTCCACTACCAGGAGCTTTTCGATACGGTGTTTGTGTAAGATGGCCTTTGATTCTTCAAGGGTGATCCCGACAGGGGCTGTGACCAGGTTTTCACTTGTCATTACCTCACGGACCTTGAGATCCCAGTTTGTTTCGAATCGCAGATCACGGTTTGTGACAATACCCTTCAGCTTTTCTCCTTCCAATACTGGTACACCTGATATTCTGTATTCACGCATTATCTTTTGTACATCCCAAATACGCTGATCCGGGGCGACCGTCACAGGTTCCACGATCATTCCGCTTTCAGACTTTTTGACCCTCTCAATCTCCCTTACCTGGGCCTCAACAGGCATATTTTTGTGGATTATTCCAATACCACCCTCTCTGGCCATGCTAATGGCAGTTTGGGCCTCAGTGACCGTGTCCATGGCTGCGCTCATTATGGGGATATTAAGACGGATTTCAGGTGTGAGCTGGGTGGAAATATCTACTTCTGTCGGCAGGATACTGGAAAAAGCCGGTACCAACATCAGGTCATCAAAGGTATAGGCCCCTTGTATTGGGTGGTTCAGCATGGTTATCAGACTCCTTTTTAATTAAACTTGTTAAAAGACCAAGTAAAAGACCTCCATCGCTAACAGTCAACTCTTTGAATTCAGTTATATGTAATATTTCCCGAAATATTGCTATTCCTGCTAAAATGATATCTGCCCGCATGGACTCAAGCCCGGATATACCCCTTCTTGCTTGAATTTTCATGCCCGTTAGCAAGTTCCATAATTTATCAAGCTCTTGAGGGCCGAGGGCATATCCTCTTATTCGTCGAGGGTCATACTTTTCCATGCCCAGTGCCATGGCCACCAATGTAGTAGCAGTTCCACCAACTCCTACTATAACTTTGGGGGATTGGGAAAATTTAGCAGATAATTCTGATAGCTTTTGCCTGATATGAAATCTGAGTTTTTCAAGCTCTTCGGGAAGCGGGGGATCTGTCTCGATAAACTCCTCTGTAAGATTCACAGCTCCAATATTCAGGCTCCAATTAAATAATATGTTGCTGTTCGTGGCCAATACAACTTCACTGCTTCCTCCGCCAACATCCACAACCAGAAAGGGATCGTTTATGTCAGGCAATGTGGTACGAACGCCCTTGACCGACATGAAGGCTTCCTCGTTTCCTGATAAAATCTTTACATTAAATCCTTCTGCCTCTGCCAGGTCCAAGAACTCTCCGGCATTTGCAGCATTTCTCAGGGCAGCCGTGCCACAGACTCTTACATCAGTGGCCCTGAATTTATCAAGGCATTTGCGGAAATCTCGAAGCGTTTCAATTCCCCTTTTTATGGCATTTTCAGTCAGTCTTCCATTAGCGGCAAGACCTTGGCCCAACCTCACATTTTTAAGTTCGGATGCAAGGACCTGGGGCCTATTATCCAGAATTCGGGCTACAGCCAGCCTAAAGGTCTGAGAGCCAAGATCAATAGCAGCTACTGTCTTTTTACAGGAATTTGCATCCATATGTAGGATAGTTTGAGTATTTCAGAAAATAATAGTCGGATAAAAAAAATTTTCCACTGTCATGATGGAGCTTATGCAAATGATTCCATTGTCCGTAAAGTCTAATGAAGAGTTTGGCAATGTAATTATCTCAAAAAAAGAATTTTAAAAGGCCTTTATTTATGAAGCACAAGATTTTGATAGTTGAAGACAGTCGAAAACTGGCAAGACTTTTTCAAGAGGCCTTGGATGATGAGTATTATACACATCTGGCTTTTAATTTGAAACAGGCTAAGACCTGTCTTGAGGGTATCCACGGCCTTTTATTGGATCTCCAGCTTCCTGATGGCGAGGGACTGAGTCTTATCAAGCCTGCTCGGCGGATAAATCCCTCCTGTGTGATAATTGTCGTTACGGCCTATGGTACCATCCAAAAGGCGGTTGAGGCATTAAAATTGGGAGCCATGGACTTTCTGGAGAAGCCAGTGGATCTTGAGGCCCTGGCTCAACGCTTTCAGAATCTGCTTCCTTTGCGGGCAATCAAAGACCTGGTGGCTGAATCAGCCAAGATGGTTGAAATTCTGCAAATAGCAGACCGTGTAGCTTCAACACCTTTCCCTGTTATTATTACAGGAGAGACTGGAACCGGAAAGGAGGTACTGGCCCGTTATATTCATCAGCACAGCGGTCGGAAAAAATTCATAGGGCTCAACTGTGCAAGCGTGCCTCAGGAATTGGCCGATTCAATGCTTTTTGGTCATTTGAAGGGTAGCTTCACAGGGGCAATCGAGAACCGTAAAGGCCTTCTTTTTGCAGCCAAAGGAGGCACCCTTTTTTTGGATGAGATTGGAGAACTGCCGCTTTCTCTTCAGCCGAAACTCTTGAGATTTTTAGACTCTGGTTGTTATCTGCCATTGGGTAGCAGCCAGGAATCAAAAAGTGATGCCCGGATCATTGCAGCAACAAATAAAGACCTAAAAAAGGCTATAGAAGAAGGCTTTTTCAGGAAAGATCTACACTTTCGTCTTTCAACCTTTCCTATTCACATTCCGTCCCTCAGGGAGAGAAAGGACGACATTATTCCCCTTGTTAATTATCATCTTGAAAGGGTTGAACAACTGCTGGGCCGGAGCGTCTGTTTATCAGATAGTGCAAGGGAACTTCTTCTGGAATATCATTTTCCAGGAAATGTAAGAGAGCTTTTCAACTTATTGGATCGAACCGCACTTCTGACAGGAGGGAACATTACTGATGGCTCCCTCAGATCGTTTTTAAGTCCCCCTTCTGAAGATGAGCCTGTGCCGGGTAATTTCTGGTCGGAAAGCAGGGGTCATGTCTTGAAAAGGGAAAGAGAACTCATATATGCAGCCCTGGCAGAAACTGGCGGTAACAAGGCCGCTGCAGCCCGCGCCCTTAAAGTTAGTTACAAGACCCTTCTTAATAAAACGAAAAAATTAGGCTTATGAGCCTCAGCATCCTTCATGGCAAGCCAAAAGTAGTTTACACTTTGTTCATCCTGTACTTTGGTAGTGAAATTAGAAATTAGAGCTGATTAATCCAGTTTTTATCCAATTTCCAATTTCTAGTTTCCAGTTTCGGCATCCAGCATTCGATTCTATAATGCACCTTTCACTATCTTTGGCAGGGAGTGAATAATTACGCTGATTGACATAGGATAGGCTGAACGGTACATTGAAGCAGAATTTCTGATCTGTTATTATAGATATGATAGTCTTTTTTCTACCTAAGTTGAGCGTTTAGCTGTTAGCCATTAGCGTTTAGCTTTGAAAAATCAAGGCATTACGTTAATCAGGAAACACCAACGGGTGAAAGTCTGTAATAGCAAAACATCCTGCTTGTCAGGGCAGGCAGACCGATAATCATTAAGCTAATAGCTAACCGCTAAAGGCTAATCGCTCAATTTAAGTTCTAGGAGAGGAATAGAGGATGTTTGGGTTGGGGATGCCTGAGTTGCTGGTAATTCTGGTTATAATTCTCGTCGTTTTTGGTGCTGGTAAGCTGCCACAAATCGGTGAGGGCCTTGGAAAGGGTATCAGCAACTTCAAGAAGTCCATAAAGGAGAATAAAGAGACCGGAGAAGATGTCAGCCAGGACGAAAAGACCGGATCGTCATCTGGCCATGAAAAATAGCTACCTTATGAAGGCTGGCAATAACTCCGAAGTATAGATTCCAAGACCTAAACCCGCTTTATGAAGGCATCATCCTCGACCTATCAAGATACTTCAATCTGGCGTTTTTTTTCGTCGGTTCGTCTGGCTGTATTCCTTTTAATTACTCTGGCCATAACCTCTATTGCCGGTACTGTAATACCCCAGGGAGAATCACTTCAATTCTATCTAGAAACATATGGCCCCAACTTTTTTCGAATCATAAAGATTCTCCATTTAAATGATACTTACCATTCCTGGTGGTATCTGATCTTACTCGGACTTTTTAGCACTAACCTGATAGTCTGTACTTTAAGGCGCTTGCCATTTACTCTAAAACTTTTCAGGAGAGACAACCTGATCGTGGATTCCGGGCGTCTGTTAAGGATGCCCTTTAAGAAGGACTGGGAAATAAAAGGGGAATTGGATAATGATTCCATCCAGTCGATCAGCTCAGCATTTAAAGAGGTTGCCGGCAAGTTCCGTGAACGTATAGATGCAGATGGGGGCAGGCTGTTTCTGGCGGAGCGCGGGAAATGGAGCTATTGGGGTGTATACGGTCTGCATGGCAGCATACTGATTATTTTTTTTGGTGCCCTGGTGGGATTATTTCTGGGGTTCAAGGGAAGCGTCATGTTGCCGGAAGGGGAGACAATAGATCAAATTGTGAACAGACAGACAGGAGAGCATATACTTCTTGGCTTTTCCGTCCGTTGTGATCGCTTTTATATCTCCTTTTACGATAACGGCGCACCAAAAGAATATCGATCTGACCTGACAGTATTAAATAATGATGATAAGGAGGTCTTACATAAGTCCATCGTTGTTAATGATCCTTTGGTATATAGGGGTGTTACTTTTTACCAGGCAAGTTATCGGGCTATTCCTGAAGTAACCGTGCAGGTCGCTAAGTCTGATAGCCCGCGGCTTTCCCTCACTATTTCCGCATTTCAAAAGGCCTTATGGCCGGAAGAACAATTGACCTTTGGTCTGATGCAGTATCGGCCCAGCGTCCATGGGAGGCCTGCAGCCCATATCTGGGTTGAAGACCAGGAAGGCCGGGAAGGTAATTTCTGGCTTCTAAAGGGAAATAAAAAGAAATTTAAAAAGGGGGAGAACTTGTACAGGATTTCCCTGACTAATGCCAAGCAACGATATCTGACAGGGCTGCAAGTCAAAAAAGACCCGGGAGTCTGGATAGTGTGGTTGGGCTGTACGGTCCTTATTGTTGGTTTTGCCGTGGTGTTCTGGGTTCCGCATAGACGCACGTGGCTTTGGATAGATCGCCGGGAGGGCAAGACCATTGTGATTCTGTCCGGTCAGACCAACAAGAATAAATTGCAGTTTGAAAAAGACGTCAGAAAGATCGAAGAGACTTTGGATTCCAATCTAGGAGTACGGCAATGACCTTTTCCAGTTCATATCTTTTCAGTTTAACTACTTTCATATACCTGGGGGCTGCCGCGCTTTATTTGATACACTGGATCTTCAGAGTGGAGAAGGTGGGATTGCTGGCTACGGTGGTCACAGTAGGGGGCCTTGTAATTCAGACGGTCGGAATAGGCCTCAGATGGATAGAGTCTTACCAATTAGGTTATGGACACGCACCGCTCTCAAACCTTTATGAGTCCCTGGTATTTTTTTCGTGGGTAACAGTACTAGTTTATTTGGTTATAGAATGGCAGGTCAAGCGACGTGTGATCGGGGCCTTTGCAACTCCATTTGCATCTCTTGCCATGGCATATGCATCTTTTAATTCCAATGTTGAGGATGAAATACAGCCTCTCATCCCAGCTCTTAAGAGCGATTGGCTCATTGCCCACGTCGTCACGTGCTTCCTCGGATACGCATCTTTTGCGGTTGCCTGCGGACTCGGTATTATGTATCTTTTTAAAAATAGATTCAGCAGAGATTCACAGGGGATAATAGGTGTTATACCTGATTGTAAAGTCCTTGATGAGTTGATGCACCAGACAATAATCTTTGGTTTCCTCTGGTTGACCCTTGGCATAATTACAGGTGCTGTTTGGGCTAATGATGCCTGGGGTACGTATTGGAGTTGGGACCCAAAGGAGACCTGGTCATTAATAACCTGGTTTGTATATGCTACGGCCCTGCATGCAAGATTTGTTAAGGGCTGGGCCGGTCGGAGGATCGCCTATATATCGATAGTAGGTTTTATTTCAGTGATGTTTACATACTTCGGGGTGAATTTCCTGCTTGCAGGTTTACATAGTTATGGGTCACAATAATGATTGAAGGATTGAGGGTTTAAATGTTTGGTTTAGGAACACAAGAGCTGTTGATTATTCTGGTAATTGCCTTTTTTGTCTTTGGGGGCAAGAAGCTTCCGGAAATAGGGGCGGGACTTGGTAAGGGACTGAGGGCCTTCAAGTCCGGTTTAAAGGACCTTAAAAATGAGGTCGATTCGGAAAAGCTTTTAGATGATACCTCCAGCAGTTCATCAAACGCAGAAGAAAAGAAAAAGGTTTAATGGCTCCACGGATTACACTTAGTATCGTGTAGTATGCCTTTCTTCAAGCAAGCCATGATCCTGGCCGCAGGTATGGGTACACGCCTGCAGCCCCTCACATTTCACTTACCTAAGCCTTTATTCCCAGTATTAAACAGGCCTTTGCTCCACAGATTACTCGACCAACTTGAGGAGGCAGGGTTCAGAAAGGTTGTGATCAACTGCTTTCACCTTGCACATCTCGTGTTGGAGATGGTGGGGTCTTATAAGGCCAGGGCCGAAATTGTAACACTGGTGGAGCCATCACTGCTGGGAACCGGCGGGGCACTCAGAAATGCCCTGCCTCACATCTCCAAGAACGAACCCCTGCTGATTATAAACGGCGATGCGGTAACAGATCTGGATCTGGCCCGGGTAGTTAATCTGCACCGGCACCATGGGGCCGTTGCATCGCTGGTGGTCCACGAGAGGGAGCCGTGGAATGATGTGACTGTTCTGGACGGAAGGGTCTCGGGCTTTAATTACAATGGGCCGGACGCCATGGCCTTTACCGGTATTTCCGTATTGGAACCTGAACTTATAAGGACTATCCCTGGAGATCGTCCCAGCTCTTTGATTGATACATTTAAGGCAGTAATTGATAAGAGCGGTCGTATACAGGCATTAAGAGCTGATCAAATTGCGGGTCATTACATATGGGAGGATATCGGGTCGCCCAGGGGATATCTGTCTGCCCATAAAGTACTTTTTGCAGGTGAAAATAACAGGTGCCTGGTTGGGCAGGGCACCGAGTTACCTGGCGGTCTCATATGGAAGGATTGGGTCTCTATAGGGGATAGAGTGAGCTTAGGATCTGGTGTTACTCTTTGCAGGAGTGTGATCTGGGAGGGAAGCGATGTCCCTTCCGGAGCAGTTCTTGAGGATTGTATTTTTACTCCTTATGGAAATATTATTTCCTGATTAATCGGCTTAAAACACCACCTTAGTACCTTAGTAATTATTTTCGCGTTTTTTCTGACAGAAAATTCTGAAACACAATCACGAAAACACGAAAGATTGAAAGCACGAAATAAAACAACATTCAGGTTTTCGTGTCTTCGTATTTTCGTGCTTTCGTGATCAATTTTTTTATCTTCAAACCTTTTTGGTTCCGGCTTGTCCGGTTTATTATGTGGTTTTTTCTGAGCAAGCGCCATTGAGTATGGTTGACACTGAAGATTGACATGACTATGAGACAGCCAATTATATTTATATTATTATTGTCTGACCAGTTAGTTTAGCAAACACTTTATATCTTCCCCGCTTCAGTCTATAATCATTTGGTGATTTGTTGATATGTTATTTGAATTTAGTTAACCAAGATAAATTATGACACTTGTTACAGCAAAAGCACTTGAAAAAACGTATATCGCCGGCGACATCACTGTCAAAGCTATACGCGGAGTCGATTTTGCCATTGAGCCGGCTTCCTTTGTTTCTTTTGTCGGCCCGTCAGGAAGCGGGAAAAGTACTCTATTGAACATGATTGGCTGTCTTGATCCTCCAACCAGCGGCTTTCTTGAAGTCGCCGGCCAGGATGTGACGCATCTTCGCTCAAAGGAATCGGCCCGTTTCCGGGGAGAGCATATTGGTTTCATTTTTCAGGATTTCAACCTAATTCCAGTACTTACTGTATTCGAAAATGTGGAGTATCCCTTGCTGATGGTGCAAAACTGGCCGAAGCAGAAACGGCAGAAACGGGTGCAGGAGTTGTTAAAATCCGTGGGAATGGCTGATCAGGGCGCCAAATACCCAAGCCAGATCTCCGGCGGCCAGAAGCAGCGGGTGGCTGTGGCACGCGCCCTGGTTACCAATGCCAAACTGGTGCTTGCCGATGAACCTACTGCCAACCTGGACAGTAAAACCTCCAACCGTATTATTGAGCTCATGAAAGATATGCGGGATGAATTCGGCACTACCTTTATCTTCTCCACACACGACCCCAAGGTGATGAAAAGCGCGGAAACTATTTTTACCCTGGAAGACGGAAGGTGGGAAGGCTGAAGGGGGAAGGTAGAAGGTAGAAGGTAGATAAACTGAAAGTGGATAGACTGATAGGAACAAATCATGCGTGATCACGCAAAACTTCTTGCGTTGCGAGATGGTTGAAATACTTCCACCTTCAGCCTAAATAACCTATTAAAATTATGCTTAGTATCTTCAATCTTGCTATCCGCAATCTGCGCCGCTATAAGCGACGAACCATGCTCACCTCTGTTTTGATCACCCTGGGAGTGGTGGCGGTGCTGCTTTTTGTTTCCGTGTCCGGTTCCTTCAAGGCCATGATGATCGGCCAGATCACAGATTCCATGCTGGGCCACCTGCAGGTGCACCGCAAGGGATATCTTGCCTCTATTGACAGCCTGCCCCTGGACCGTAACCTGAAAGGCAAACAGGTTGCCGAAGTAAAGGAAATCCTGGAAGGCAATGATGCTGTGGAGGCCTATTCCATGCGGATTAAGCTG
>JAJSZR010000028.1 GCA_030262715.1 Deltaproteobacteria bacterium | reverse complement strand
TGAAATCCACACCATGGTGGGCGCCGGAGCAGCCCAGGGATCCATGGATGCCTCGAACATGCTGAAACCTGCCCTTGCCAGGGGAGATCTCCACTGTATCGGTGCCACCACCATAGACGAGTACCGTAAGTACATTGAAAAGGATGCTGCGCTCGAAAGACGCTTTCAGCCCGTGATGGTGAATGAGTCAAGTGTTGAGGATACCATTGCCATACTCCGCGGGCTGAAAGAAAAGTACGAGGTACACCACGGAGTGCGGATAAAGGATTCAGCTATAGTTGCGGCGTCCACCCTTTCTCAACGCTATATCACGGATCGCTTTCTCCCGGACAAGGCTATTGATCTTATAGATGAGTCAGCAGCAAAGCTGAGAATCGAAATAGACAGCCTTCCAGCAGACATTGACGAGTTAGAACGCCGGAGCATGCAGCTTGAAATAGAACAGGAGGCCCTTAAAAAAGAAACTGATCCGACCTCCCAGGAAAGACTGGAAAAGATAAGACAGGATCTTGCCGACCTCAGAGAGCAGAGTGATACGCTCAAGGCCCGCTGGCAGCAGGAAAAGGGTATTATTCAAAAAATCAGTAATATCAAGGAACGTATAGATCAGCTCAGGATCGACGCGGAGAGATTCCAGCGGCAGGGTGACCTCAATAAGGTAGCTGAGATCCTCTATGGAGAGATCCCAAAACTTGAGAAGGAGCTGAAAGAGGAACAGGACCGGATAAAGGTGCTTCAGAAAGATGGCACCAGCATGCTGAAAGAGGAGGTGAATGCAGACGACATTGCGGACATCGTATCCAAGTGGACCGGAATCCCGGTCAGCAAACTCCTTGAGGGAGAGAGAGAAAAGCTGGTCCACATGGAAGACCGCCTGAGCAAGAGGGTCGTTGGCCAGGAAAAAGCCATACAGGTGGTATCCAACGCAGTACGCAGGGCCAGGGCCGGTCTGCAGGACCGTGCACGACCAATTGGCTCCTTTATATTCCTCGGGCCGACAGGTGTTGGAAAAACAGAGCTGGCCAGAACGCTGGCTGAATTCATGTTCGATACAGAGCAGGCCATAATTCGTATGGACATGAGCGAATACATGGAAAGACACGCAGTCGCCAGGTTAATCGGTGCACCTCCGGGCTATGTAGGATATGAAGAAGGGGGCTATCTCACAGAGGCCGTGCGGCGCAAGCCCTATTCTGTTATTCTTTTTGATGAGATAGAAAAGGCCCATCCGGACGTATTCAACATATTGCTCCAGATCCTGGACGATGGGAGGCTTACTGACGGCAAGGGTCGTACAGTAGACTTCCGCAACACCATAATTATCATGACTTCCAACATAGGCACTGACCTGATTCAAGAAATCAGGGACCCGGAGGAGATGGAGCACAGGATGATGGATGCCCTTCGTCTCCGCTTTAAGCCCGAGTTCCTGAACCGTGTGGACGACATGATTACCTTTCACTCACTCAGCAAGGAACACCTGCGAAGTATTGTGGACATACAGATCAGCTACCTCAAGGATCGTCTGCAGGAGCATCAATACGAAATTGAAGTAAGCAAAGGGGCAAAGACCTGGATAGCCGACGTAGGCTATGATCCTACCTATGGAGCCCGCCCTCTCAAAAGGGCCATTCAGCGCTACATAGAGAATCCGCTGGCCCTTAAAATCCTCGAGGGGATTTTCAAAGAGGGAGACAATATCCTGATAGACATGGACGAAAATGGCCATGTGTCATTCTGTAAAAGCTGATCATCTTCACGCATAAGAAAAAAGATCTGCGAATTTTTGCTTTTGGATTGGTGCAAAACCGTCCGTTTCTGTTATACTAATTTTATCCTGTTGAACGACAACTTGATAGTATAGGAATTTCCATTTTGGACACAGATGAACACAGATTTTCAAATTTATGAATAATAATAGTATCTATGTATATCTGCGAAAATCTGTGTCCTATTTAAATGGCCTTGTCTTTCTCCGGCCAATGTGCGATTATTTGTAGCAATGCCCCAATTCATAGATAGAAAACTTAGGAAAGGATAATGAATTATGACAAGAACTAAAAGCAGGCCATATACAGTAAATGATGTACGCCACATCTACAAGAACTACACGAATATGACCGCAGTTGAAATCGCAGACGAACTTGGTATAAGCAAAGCTCAAGTCTCGAAAATCGTTACAGAGCTTCGTAAACAGGGAGTTGATCTGCCAAAAAAGAAACGTGAGAATCCGGTTGAGATTTTTGTCCGGGAGGAGCCCGGCCTTAAACTCAAACAGCCATGAAGAAGCATATCGCCACCCGCTCGCTGCGCTCACTCGACACACACAGACGAACATAGACTCGGGCCATCTGCCAAACCGGCAAATGGCCCGACAACAATTTCTTTCCCGCCATTTCGGCGGGGGAAAACGTCTGTGTCTGTCTGTGTGCGTCCGTGGCTAATTCAAAAAGTATTTTAACTTGTTGAATTCCACGATCTACTTCTTAAGTTTAGCGCCTCTTTGCTGAAAAAGTGGGAGCTTGACAATAATTATGGTCTGGCCGTCCTCGGTCCGGATATCGATCTTCCCGTGGTTGGCCTGCACAAAGCGATAAATAATGTTTAAGCCACGACCTCTTACTTCACCCTTTTTTACCTGGTCAATTTTTTCCTCTGGTATCTCTCCGGTATTTCTGATCTCGAGGCAGGCCATGTTTTCCTCTACATAACAGCGCATGGTCAAAGTGCCTCCCTGTTTTGGGACAGCATTGACAGCGTTGTTCATGAGATTGTCCAGTACTCGTTCCAGACCGAAACGCGGACAATAGACTAATATCTCTGCTTCAATTTCCGGGGGCTCTATCCGGATGTATTTGCGCCATGATTGCCGAATGGCTTCCTCATTAAGACGGAATCGTTCTCCGGCGATCTGACTGAGATCCAGCACCTCTTCCCGGCCTTCCAATCTCATGGCCAGGGCCATATCCTGCATACGGACCGTTTCCTTAAGGATGATGTCCAGGTAGGTGACCAACTTGTTCCGTATCCCCTCAAGGTCTTCTGATTCCATCAGATTCCTGGCCCTGGAGGCAAATCCTGTGATAGCAATTGCCGGATTTTTGAAATCGTGCAGGACATCGTCCAGTAGCTCTAACCGCAAGGCCTTCATGACTTCTTTTCCAAAAAAGGTCAGCAGATCAATCTCTTCGTTTGTAAAGGACGACTTCTGTTCCGTAGCATAAAAGGCCATCAGATAACGGGTGGTCCCGTTGGCCTTGAGAGGGACTATCAGGATGGAATAAATGTGATGCTTCTCAACAAATTTCCGCATACCTGGGCTGGTGAACCGGCTCCTTTCAGGATCTTTGATCAAGAGATAGGCAGGATCGATCCGCTCAAACGGCTGGTCTCCGTATTCCTGCGCCCCGTGGATCGCGGTTTGGAAGTACGGGTGGTGGCTCACTGTAAAGGTATAGCCCAACTGGTGATACGTTTTGTCCAGGGGATACCCTGCTTCCAGACGGATAAACTCCTGATCCTTGGACACTGAAAACAGAGAACAGCTCTTGACCTGCAGATATGGATCAAACTCGGGGATCAGGTCCATGAACAGGTCCTTCAACTTGATCCCTTCCCGGTTACTCAGCTTTACAAAAATCCTGTCTACCATCTTCTCCTTGTGCGCATTTAGCCTCTGTAGGGCCAGGATCTTCTTTTTGGCCAGGACATAACTTACTCGGCGGGCCAGGAGTTCAGCATGAATGATCTCAAATGGAACAAACTTCCGGTTATCCTCCTTGTAATAAATCTGAATGGAGCCAAGGACGTCTCCTTCCGAACCCAAAAACCTCGGAATCTGAAGAGGGACCGCCAAGAGGGAATGAAATCCTTTATTTTTTACGATGTCTTTGATCTTGAAGTCCGGATCCTCAAGAAGGCTCGGGATGGAGATGCTTCTGTTTTCCCGGACCACCCGTCCTGAGATAGAGTCCTCAAAAGGGATGGCAATTTTGCATTCGGCCTCAGAAATCTGGTATGTGCCGAGGCAGGTCATGCTCAGGGATTCAGGATCAAAGAGCCGTATGGATGCAACTTCGGCCTTGAGACTTCTTACGATCTTTTCCGCAGCAATCTCAAGGATCTTTTTTTCTTCAAGTCTGGGATCAATCCCTATAATTTCTTCAACATCTTGTATAATGCCGGAGAGGACTTCAACCAGATATTCCTGCTCGATGGAATGGGCCAGATCCAAACGCTCTGTATGAGTCAGATGCTGAAGTGACGGATGGCTTTCGAGAAATTCGAAAAAGTCTTCTTTCATTTGGCCATTTACCGAAAGTACTCAGTTACAGTATAATTTCGACAGTTAATAACCTAATAATCAATATTATGAAAATCAACTCTCCATGCCGATGTATAAAAATAGCTCCAAAACCGTCATGCCGGACTTGATCCGGCATCCAGAACATATCTAAATTACTGGATTCCGGCTTTCGCCGGAATGACGTCTTCAAAAAAGCGCAATTTGTGACCGTGTAGAGTATAGATACCGTTTTAAGTAAACCTTTTAAGCTTGATGAGCTTAGGAATATCATCTCAGAGCAATGCGCAAAAAAAATTAGGCATGTGACAATGCCTGACATCCACATCGGCACCAGCGGCTGGAATTATGAAAGCTTTGTCAAAAGACTCTATCCTCTTGGAACACCTAAAAGAAAATATCTTGAGACCTACTCAACAAAACTCCTCACTGTAGAGCTGAACGCATCTTTTTATCGCTCTTTTCCCCAAAGTACATGGGAAGGCTGGTACAGACGCACTCCGCCCGATTTCCTATGGTCAGTTAAGGCACCACGTTTTTTCACACATATCAGACGACTGAATATATCACAGGATTCCATCAACAGATTCTGGGATGATATAAAGCCACTCAGAGACAAGAGAGGTGTGGCACTATTTCAACTCCCCCCGTCTCTTAAGTTCGACAAAAACCTCCTGACAGGATTTCTGGCAATGCAACCGTCAAATACAAGGATCTCGCTAGAGGCCAGGCATCCCTCCTGGCACGAACCACGGGTATGGGACCTACTAAGTAAACATAATGTGGCCTGGGTAGTAAGTGACACCGCCGGTCGGCACCCAATGAGTATAGAGATTACAGCAGACTTTGCCTATGTACGTCTGCACGGCACCCATGAACTGTATCACGGCCTTTATGGAGAAGAGATGCTCAGCAAATGGCTGAACACTATCAGGGAGTGGGGTGTTGAAACTTTTATATATTTCGATAATACTGACGATGGAAGTGCTGCAACAGACGCTTTATTGTTTCAAAAAATGCTGGAAGATAAACAACGTGCTTAATTCTTACCCAATTTCTGATAATATTTTTTCAAGGACATCTTCCACGGTCAAGTCGGAGGAGTCAATTACAATACAATCAGGGGCAACCTGCAAAGGCGCAATAGAGCGCGTTGAATCCGCCCGGTCCCTGGCCTCGATCCGGGCCAGTATCTCTTCGTATGTCACCTCTTTTCCCTGATTTCTCAGCTGCCTCTTCCGTCGCCTGGCCCGCTCCCCGGCAGAGGCCGTAAGAAAAAATTTATGAGCAGCCCTGAAAAATACCACCGTGCCCATATCCCTGCCCTCTGCCACTAATTGACCTTGTCTGCCAAGCTCCCTTTGTATTCCGGTCAGATATTCCCTCACCACGGCAACCTTTGAAACCTCTGAAGAGAACCTGTCCATTTCCGTGGTGCGAATAAGGGACGAAATATCCTCTCCATTCACCAAGATACAGTCTCTATCGAAATCAAGTCTCAGATCATTACATAGCTCTGAAAGGGCCTTTTCGTCTCCGGTATCCACCCCTTTTTTTCTGGCAGCCCAGGCCACAGCCCTGTACATGGCGCCTGTATCTAGATACATATATCCCAGACGTCTTGCCAGTTCTTTACTGACTGTGCTCTTGCCGGCTCCGGCCGGTCCGTCAATGGTAATGATATTCAAATGACAGCAATCCGACTTTATTGAGAAGTTACCTTATTTTGAACGACATGCTTTTATGGCTCGGGGGTCAAACCATTCAAGAGGGTCCTCTTGTCGTTCACCATGCCTTATTTCGAAGTATATGCCCTCCTGGACCCATGGACCTCCACCAGTCAGACCTATGATTTCCCCCTCTGTGACCTTTTGTCCAACGGTCTTAAAGAACTGTGCACCCTGACTTACCATGCTGAAATAGTGATTTCCGTGATCGATTATCAAGACCTTTCCATAACCAAGTACGATATCATTGTATTCAACTGTTCCGTCAAAAATTGCTCTGATTTCACTGCCCCTGGGTATTGAGAAGATCACACCAGGGCATTCCCTATCATTCCTCCAACCAATAGCGCCGGTCCTGAATAGCTGTCCTACTACAGGTGGGTTTAGCTTGCCTTTCTGTAACCTAAAGTCATACATGTCCGGTGAGACAGGACCTGAAATAAGGAGTTTAGCACTTTTGCTGCCAAGACATTTTATAATATCCTGAAGCGATTGCTCAGCAGATTCAAGCTCTTTCAACATCATCTCATACAGCTCTCCCTGCTGTTTGAGTTCGTCCAAAAAGGCCTGTTTTTCCTGTTTCCGTTCTTCAAAAAGCAGAATCTGAGTTTCAATTTTATCAGCAGCCGCTTTAAGAGTTTTTCTCTGTTGTTCCAGTTCGGTTTCATTCTCGTCAAGCTTCTTGATACATAATCTGTAAAGGGATCTCTGCTCTCTGTCATGATCCAGTATAAGCCTGAAATAGGTCTCTCTTGACAAAAGTTCCGTCAGGGTCTCTGCAGCAAATAATATGTTTAAACTCCCCACTTCGCCCATTTCTCTGAGTGCCCTGAGCCTATGTTCTACCTGGAATTTCAGTGACTGAAGGGCCTGCTTCTGGCCGGCATAATCCTTTTGGATCTCAATAAGTGTGAGTTCTTTTATTGTCCATTCCTGTCGAGTTTTTTGAAGACTTTCCCACTGCTGAGCTATTTTTTCATCCAGTTCTGTTAGCTCTTTGAGTAATGAGCGTTTACTCAATTCTATGTCAGACGCTTTTTCTTGGTGAGTTGCTATCTCTTTTTGAAGGGACTTGAGCCTTTGCTGTTGGACTTCAAGTTCCTTTTTGACTAGATCCTCTTCGCCAAATGCGTAAGCGTGTATTGATAATATTATCAGAGCAATAAGCCACAGCCGGTTTCGCTTTATCACAAACGCAAAAACCTCCGCATGGCCAAGGCACTACCCAGTACACAGAGCAATACGCTGCTTGCTATTATAACGACGGTGTAATGCCAAGGAATAAAACAGATATTTACGCCCCTGAGTAACTCAGATTTTGCTTCAAGTCCTTGTAAAAACCTGTAACACGCAAAAACGGCTCCTAATGCAAGGCTTGAGCCCAGAAGGCCCTGCAAAAAGGCCTCGACAAGAAAAGGCCCTTGTATAAATATATTTGTTGCCCCAACAAGGCGCATTATCTCCAGCTCTTCTTGTCTGGCATAAACAGTGAGTTTTATGGTGTTTGTAACCACGAAAGCAGCGGTAAACAATAGAAGGAGTCCGGCTATTGCCACAATAATTCGAGCAAGACTTGAAAAAACATATAGCCTGTCTATCCACTCCTGCCCAAACTGGACCTTGGACACCTCAGGCCACTTGTCTATTTCTCCGGCCAGTTGCTTAATTCTCTCTAACTGGAATACGGCCCTGTTGATCTGGATTTCAAAAGAAGGAGGCAGGAACTCGGGATCAACTCCTTCAAGCACTTCTTTCTCATCTTTTAAAAAATTCTCCAGCCTTCCAAAGGCTTCTTTTGAAGATATGTAAGTTACTTTCTCCACTCCTGGCAGCTCTGTAAGTTCCTGGTAAAGACTGAGAATCCGATCTTTTGGTGTATCTTCGGTGAGAAAGATAGTCAGCCCGAGCTCAGTACCAAATCTTTCAACAAAATGCTGGAGGTTAAAGTAGAGCAGGGTAAAAAAGGCAAAAATCAGGATGGAAAGGCTGACCACCATTGTAGTTATAAGCTGTGCACAAAGGTCTTGTCTAAGGTCGTAAAATGCCCTGTGATAAAAAGTAGGCAATATCATTATTGAATCTCGATTTTTCCGTTAAGGAGCCTTAGCACTCTGCGATGGGTATCTTCAAATAATCTTTCATCGTGGGTTGCAAAGATAATAGTTGCACCCCTGGCATTCAGTTCTTCCATAAGCATCATTGCTTCTTCAGTCCGTTGCAGGTCCAGGTTCCCTGTTGGTTCGTCAGCAAGAATTATGGGAGGTCTATTGACCACGGCCCTGGCGATAGCTACCCGCTGTTGTTCGCCTCCTGATAGCTGTAACGGATAGCGACTCGCTTTTCCAGTAAGTCCGACCCCTTCCAACACTTGCATTACTCTTTTTTCTGCCTGCTTCTTTCCCAAGCCGATCACTTCCAGGCTCAGTGCAACATTATCAAATACGGTGTGATTTGAGAGTAGCTTAAAATCTTGAAAAATTACACCGATTTTTCTCCTCAGGTATGGCACTTGGGAATTTGAAAGGGATGAAAGTGCCACACCGTCCACCCAGATTTCTCCCGATGTAGGCCGTTCAGCACAAAAAAGGATGCGTAGCATAGTGCTTTTCCCTATACCGCTGGGACCTGTCAGGAAAACGAATTCACCCTTTTCGATCTCCAAATCAATACCGGAAAAGACAATGTTGTCCTGTGAATATTTTTTTGAGACATCCTTAAATCGAATAATAGATGATTCAAGAGAGATCATGGTGAAAGGTGCCAAAAAAATTGCATGAAATACATCCTGTCGTAATTATACATTTTCTGCCAAGGAGTGAGAAAGGTTACACTCTATAATCGGAATCCTGTTCAGGCTTCTTAATATTTTTTACTAGATGGGTCAATCGGTAACCCATAAAGCGGCACCGGAAGTGCCTCAAAGTGGATTTCAGAGAAAAAGTAAATGGTGAAAGCTTTTTAACTTGAGAGTTCTATCGTCATGCCGGACTTGATACGGCATCCAGATCGCGGAACGTTTTGAAAAGACACTGGATTCCGGCTTTCGCCGGAATGACGCGGTCAATTTTTCATTTCTTATAATTTCAAACTCTTAAAGGAACCCATGAACGGTTACCTTTCATTTAAGTCTTTCAACATATTAGGCCGATAACAAATTTAGATAAAATATATTGTAATATTTCACCAGGAGGCACATTTGTTATTATGGCCAAGATAGATGCTTTTTTCAAATTACTGCATGAACAAAAGGCATCGGACCTCCATATGGTATCGGGTTCTCCTCCCGTATTTCGCATTAGAGGCAACCTTCAACGTATAAAATACAAAATCCTTGAAAATGATGAATTAAAGGCAATGCTCTATGAAATTGCCCCTGAGAATAAAATCAAGGTCTTTGAAGAAACCGGAGATGTTGACTTTGGATATGAAATCCCAGGTCTTGCCAGATACAGGGCCAACTTTTTCATGCAGAAAAATGGCGTCGGTGCCGTATTCAGGGAAATTCCAAGTAAAATCTTGACTGCCGAGCAGCTAGGGCTCCCCAATGTCATGACCAAGCTGGCTATGCTCCCCAGGGGTCTGGTCCTGGTTACAGGGCCAACCGGAAGCGGGAAGTCCACTACCCTTGCCGCAATTATAGACCATGCCAACCGCAATCGTAAGGATCACATTATCACCGTAGAGGACCCTATAGAGTTTGTCCACGAAAACAAGGGATGTCTCATTAATCACAGGGAGGTGGGTTCCCATACCAAATCCTTTAGTGCAGCTCTGAGAGGGGCCCTCCGTGAGGACCCTGACATAATTCTGGTGGGTGAATTGAGAGATCTGGAAACAATTTCTCTGGCCATCGAAGCGGCAATGACAGGTCACCTGGTTATGGCCACCCTGCATACTATCAGTGCAGCAAAGACAGTTGACAGGGTTGTTGAGATCTTTCCTACTCACCAGCAGCCCCAGGTCCGGTCTACCCTTGCTGATGCCTTGAGGGCTGTGATATCGCAGACAATATTCAAGAGGATTGATATAAAGGGAAGTTGTGTTGCATTTGAGATCTTAATTGCCACTCCGGCTGTGAGAAATCTTATCCGCGAGGGAAAGACCTATCAGATCCCGTCATCCATGCAGACAGGCAAGAAGTTTGGCATGAGTACCTTGGACGATGCCATAATGGAATTGATGCAAAAGGGACGGATAGACCCGGACAATGCTTATAACAAGTGCGTTGACAAGGCGAAGTTTAAACCTTTTGTCAAAAGCGCGCCTGTAGACTTCACAGAGGTTGGTTGAGATGAAACAGGCAGACCTGGATCAAATTCTAACCGGTATGCTTAGTGCCCATCCAAGGATATCTGATCTAAACTTTACAGTCGGTAGACCATGTCAAGTAGCAGCAGATGGTAAGCTTCATCCTGTTGTTATGGATTTTGTCACCAGTCAACTGATCCCTTTCCAGACAGAGCAGATCGCTCTGGCTTTAATAAATGATGACCGGCGACTTTTAGCAGATCTATTTCGTCACGGTTCATGTGACCTATCCTACGATTTGCCTGATGGCTCCAGGTTTCGTGTAAATGTGTTTTCCCAAAGAGGGGTATATAGCATTGCAATGCGCAAGCTGGAGAGCAAGGTCCCTACTATTGAGGGTCTCGGATTGCCGGATTGCTTTAAGGCAATGGCCAGAGAAAAAAATGGGATAATATTATTTACCGGTGCCACCGGTACTGGCAAGACCACGTCTCTTGCCACCATTTTGAACGAGATTAATAGGAATGAGCATCTCCATGTGATCACCCTGGAGGATCCCATTGAATTTGTCCATCCTCACAAAAAGGCTACTTTTAACCAGAGGGAGCTTGGCAAAGACATTGATGCCTTTGCCAGCGGATTGAGAGCGGCCCTGCGCCAGGCACCTCATGTAATACTGGTTGGAGAAATTCGTGACAGAGAGACAGTGGATGTGGCTCTTAACGCTGCAGAGACAGGTCATCTTGTATTCAGTACTCTCCACACGACAAGCGCCGGTAACACAATCAATCGTATTTTAGGGATGTACACAACAGAGGAAGAACACCAGGTCAGGTTCCGCCTGGCGGATTCGCTGCGCTGGGTGGTGGGGCAGAGACTGTTGCCCAAAATAAAGGAAGGAAGGATAGCCGTTTTTGAGATCATGCAGAATAACATCCGTGTCAAGAACTCTATCATAAATGGAGAAAGCGAGGGAAAGACATTTTACGAGATCATAGAAACTGGCCAGGCGTATAATATGCAGAGCTTTGACCAGCATATTGTTCGGCTCTTCGAACAAGGCCTTATCAACGAAGAGACATCTTTGGCATATGCCAGCAGTCGGGCAAGCGTGCGTCAGGGAATTGATCAGGTCAAAAACAGGAGAGGTGAGAAGACATCTGATATTGATGGATTGAGCATAGATGTAGATTGGGGAAAATCCAGGAATATGTTTTGAGCACCGGAGAATGTAATGTGGAAGTAATTTGTACTGGGTGTGGTAAACACTACAAAATAGCTGAAGAGAATGTGCCATCAAGTGGCGTAGGGTATTTTACATGTCCCAACTGTAAAAAGCGAATAAAGATCGAGGTTCCTTCCAAAAAAATTTCGCTGTCTACAGGTGAAAAAACAATTACCACTGAGTCACGAGACTTTGAATCTTTTGAGCCAGGCATTGAGTCAGCACTTATCTATTGTCCTGAGTCCAAAGCAAGGAAACTGTTACAGAAAGAACTGACCGGCTTGGGGTATGAGGTGAGGTTGATCAATCAACAAAATGATATCAGGTCCAGGTTTAGATATCACATATATGACCTGATTATTTTGTGCCAAAATGGACCTGAGCCAGAGGACGATCTTGCCAATATACAGGAATATATAAGCTCTCTTCTGATGGACATACGTAGAATGATCTTTGTGGTCTATGTTCATCCGGGAGGAAATCGCTTTGACTCCATGCAGGCCTTTTCAATAGGAGCGGATTTAACAATAAGTCTTCCTGAATTGAAAAATCTTTCCAAAATTCTCTCCCCGGCTATTGAGGCCAGGGAAATGGCTTATAAGGTCTTTTTTGAATGCAAGGCCAAGGTGGAAGAGTATATATTTTAGAGACTAATTAATTTCCACTGAATATATCTGGCCAGACATAGAGTCTATTTTTCCAAGAAGTTATTCGAAGCATTTGTATCTTTTGCCATTTCCAGGATTCTATAATAGCCTTTCACACTTCATTCCAATTCTTCGTCAACCAGTGTACCTTGTTCTTAATACCTGCTCTTGAATTTATGGTTTCTTAAGTTAAGCTAATCTATAAAATTTGATTATGTCTTGGTTCAGCACAAAATCAAAAAATACTTTTAGAGCGGATTCCCCCAACAGAATTATAGTGTTTGATTACACCGCAAAAAGTCCTGAGATATGATTCCGCTCAAAATGCTCCAGATGCAAGGCGCGAGATTTCCGAGGAAAGGCGTACTTAATGTACTCCGCAGTGACGAGGAAATTGAAGCAACGCAGCAAAAGGGGTATTTTCAGCGGAATCAGTGTTAAGTTGTGGACCTGGTATAAACCTTCACTGTAAAAAAGGTACATAATGAACGAACATAACCTTGACCGTCGTAGCTTTTTACTAGGATTAGCCGGTAGCGCTGTCATGCTGACGGGTCTTTCAGAGGCCGCAGCAGAAGAGCCGTCAGCGAAAATAGCAAAGGCCGGGCAAAAAAAAGCTATTCCCGATATCCAAAAATACAGGGGTTTGATTGGGGCATTAAAGGGATTCTCGGCAACGATTATCCGGGAACATCTGGCCCTTCTTGAAAGATATCGTCATGAATTGTCCGAAGTGGAATCACAGAATCGGACAATTGATCTTGCTTTGGCTGATCCGCTTGCCAGCAAATGGCGCAACCATGCCCTGGCCTGGATCGAGCTGCACAACGCAGTCAGACTTCATGAACTGTATTTTGATACATTGACGCCCAAGAGTGTTAAACCGGGCCAAAAGATCGGCAAGGTCCTGGAGGAATCATACGGTTCTTTTGATCAGTGGTGGGTAAAATTCAGAGCCACTGCCATGGCAGTACGGGCTTGGGGTGTGCTTGGGTGGGATAATCAGTCAAGACAACCGGTAATTTTCGGTCTGGATAATGACTCAGAATGGCCCTTGGGGGTTGAACCCTTACTGGTTGTGGATATGGCTGAGCATGCGTATGTACTGGATTTTATAGGTCAACCTCTGGCCTATCTGGATGCCTGGCTGGCAAGAGTTAACTGGGTGGTTGTGGATTCCAGGCTGGCCAGTGTCTCTGAATAATAACAGCAACCCGTCAGGTTTAAGTGCCTCAGAATTGATAAGGAAGAATGATGATGATGAAGGTTAGAAAGGCCGTGGTCCCGGTGGCAGGCCTTGGAACAAGATTTCTGCCGGCTACAAAGGCAATTCCCAAAGAGATGCTGACCATAGTGGACCGGCCAACCATTCAGTATATTGTGGAAGAGATAGTTGCATCCGGCATAAAAGAGGTAGTTTTGGTAACTGCCTCTGGAAAATCGGCCATTGAAGACCATTTTGATTACTCCTTTGAGCTTGAGACTTTTTTAGCCCAGAAGGGTAAGCTGGATCTTCTCAAGGAGGTTCGTCACATTTCAGGTCTTATCGAGGTTGTTTCGGTCCGCCAGAAAGAACCTCTGGGCCTTGGACACGCCGTAAAGGTCACAGAGCCTGTAATCGGCAATGAGCCATTTGTAGTTGTGCTCGGCGACGACATGGTAGAGGCCAAGGTTCCGTGTGTTTTTCAAATGCTAAAGGTCTTTGAAGAATTCCAGGAATCCGTTGTCGCCGTACAAAAGGTCCCTTTGGATGAAACTCATAGATACGGGATAATAGAGGGTGAAAAGGTGGCAGAAAGAATCTACAAAGTACGGAGACTCATTGAAAAGCCTGCGCCCGGTACTTCTAAGTCCGATCTTGCCATAATCGGCCGGTATGTATTAAGGCCCGAGATATATGGTTGTCTTAACAGGACTCTTCCCGGGATAGGCGGTGAAATCCAGCTGACAGATGCCCTGGACTGTCTCCGAAAAGAACAGGGACTCTATGCTTATGAGTTTAAAGGTAATAGATATGATGCCGGAGATAAAATGGGATACCTTCAGGCCACTGTGAATTATGCCCTTGAACATCCGGACCTTGGTGGAAAATTTAAGGAATACCTGAAGAAACTGGTCGCTGATCTGGATGAGTGATGAAGGTTTTTCCCGGGCTGTGGGCAAAACACCTGTTAAACTCGATTCCCCTGGCGACAATCAACTGATAGATGTTGTAGTGCCCTTGCCCATATACAGGGCCCTTACCTATGTCTTGTCAGTAGATACTCTTTTCCCTTCTAAGGGTAGCCGGGTCCTGGTCCCTGTAGGTCGCAGAAACATGGTCGGGGTGGCATGGGGAACCCCTGCAAAAAAGCCACCTTCTGTGGATTTAAAAAGGGTCAAAAGGATACTTGACCAAAGACCTCTCCTACCTGAATCCCTTATCAGTTTTCTTGAATGGACCTCATCATATTATTTTTATCCCATAGGACAGGTGATGGCAGAGGCCTTGCCTCCCGGGCTTTTATCCGCCCGGAATCGACGCATATCCCAAATTAGTAATGGTTTGCCAAGAAGCAGGGACTGCCGGCCGGAGTTTCTGCCCTGGTCAACCGAGGTTCCCTTGCATCTCACCAGAGAACAGGAAGAAGTGGTTAATGCCATTTGTGATGCCCTTACTACCAGTTCCTATCACCCTATACTTATGCACGGAGTAACTGGAAGCGGAAAGACAGAGGTCTATCTTCGGGCCGCTGAAGCATGTGTCAGACAAACCAGAGGCGTGTTGGTGCTGGTGCCTGAGATAGCCATGACCACACAGGCCGTGGGCTGGTTTGTTGGCAGGTTCGGTGAGGAGGTGACAGTGCTTCACAGCGGCCTGACAGAGGCCCAGAGGCGTAATCAGTGGTTCAGGATAAGAGAGGGAAAGAGCAGAATAGTTGTCGGGACCCGATCCGCCATTTTTGCCCCCTTATCCGACATTGGTCTTATTGTAGTGGATGAGGAGCACGATCCCTCATACAAACAGTCTGAAAAATTCCGGTACCAGGCAAGGGATATGGCCCTATTACGTGGCCGGATGTCAGATGCAACAGTGATATTGGGGTCTGCCACCCCGTCCGTATCCAGCTTTAGGAACACTCTTACCGGCAAGTACCAGTTGATTACCATGGGAAAAAGAGTGGCCGGGCGGTCTCTTCCCGAGGTAGTAGTCGTAGATCGCAGAAAAAAAGAGGAGAAGGACCAAGATCACAAGTTGGAATCGGCAAGACCAGGATGGCTCTCCAAAGAACTTAAAGAGGCGACAAGGGATACCTTGGAAAGAGGCGAGCAGGTCCTTCTGTTTCTCAACAGGCGGGGTTTTGCAACCTATGTTTTCTGTCCTGATTGCGGGCACGTGTTCAGGTGCCCGCACTGTGAAGTTACGCTTACGTGGCATCGTGGAGATAGAAGAATAAAGAGCGAGAAAGACGGGGTGCTCCGCTGCCACTACTGCGGGTTGGAGTCGGCTGCCTTGCCTGTCTGCCCGCAATGTATGGGACAGGCGGTCAAGGCCTTTGGCTATGGCACCGAAAGAATTGCAGCCGATCTCGAGGAGATTTTCCCCGGTGCCAGGATCGCAAGACTTGACAGGGATACCGTACGAGTCCGAAAGCATATGGAGGAGATCATCCTTGATTTCCGGAAAAGGCGTCTTGATATACTTGTAGGTACCCAGATGGTCACCAAAGGTCATGACTTTCCCGGCCTCACCCTGGTAGGCATATTATGTGCGGATTTATCCCTGAATTTTCCCGAATATCATGCAACTGAGAGGACCTTTCAACTCCTTGCCCAGGTGGCAGGCAGGGCAGGACGCGGAGAACGGCCCGGCCGGGTGATAATTCAGACGTGGTTGCCCGATCACTATGTTTTGGATTGCGCAAATACCCATGACTTCAAGGCCTTTTATGAAAAGGAATCGGAGTTTAGAAAGGCCCTGGGATATCCGCCTTTTGGACGATTGATCAATCTTCGCTTTTCAGGCCGGAAAAAGGCCCGGGTCTGCGATACCACGGGTAATGTGGCAAGATTGGCAAGGAAACTGGCAAAAGGTATTAAGAGTACCGGTGGATTTCAAGTCGAGGTCCTGGGGCCCGCTCCGGCACCCAGAGCGAAAATCAAAGACCGTTATCGGTGGCAGATACTCCTTAAGTCCACATCGCTTTCAGATTTAAGGGCAGTGTGCTCTGGTCTTCTATCAAGGAAAGCAGACATGATTCCTTCCAGTGTGAGAATGGAAGTGGATGTGGATCCATACAGCTTGCTTTGATCTTATCGCTCCGTTTGCACGAATTTGGCCGAAGCATGGCGAAAGCGACGGTATAAGGCCGCGTTTATAGCAAAACTGAGTGATGCAGAAAGTGAAGCGTGTGAAACTCAGGTGTGGGTCGAATTTGCCAGGAGATGTGAATATCTGAAAGATGGGGCTTGCAATGAACTGGATGCTGCTTGTGAACAAATTCTCCGTCTCTCCCAATCCTCGTTTCCCCGTTTCCCCACATCCCCGCATCCCAGCATATTGTATTACTGAAATTAAAATGATTGTTTGACATACGCTAATAGTAAAGATATTTTAATAAGTGTGAAATAATGATTAAGTAATCGAGGTGAAAAATGTACGCAAGAATATCAAGAAAGGGTCAGGTGACAATACCAAAGCCCATAAGGGAAAAGCTAAACATAGGAAATGAGGGAGGAGTATTGTTTCTGGTTGAAGACAACGAAATTAAGCTCAAGGGGGTTACCGGAGTACAGGCAGATTTATTGGCCGGGAGCCTGAAAAAATACGCTAAGAAGTATGCTCCTTTAAAAAAGATAAGAAAGAAAATTAGAGGAAAAATTGCAGATGAAATTGCCGCAGAAGGTATATCTGATTGATACAAACGTTGTCCTCAGATACTTATTAGGAGATCATGCAGAGTTCAGCCCGAAGGCGAAAGCCTTTATGTCGGATGTGTCTGAAGGGACAAGAAAGGCCGAAATACCGGATGTTGTAATTGTTGAGTGCGTCTATGTGATGGAAAAATATTACGAGATTCCCAAAAGCGAAATCGTGGAAAAGTTGAGTGGGATATTGAATTTCTCCGGAATTGTAAATCCCGATAGGTCAGAAATCCTTGAAGCGTTGCTGAAATATCAGAATTCCAATATTGATATCGTAGACTGTATTCTTGCCGCCCGCTCCTCTCCTGAAAAAATCGTCATTTCATTTGACAAGGATATGGAGAAATTGAAAGCAGTCAGTGAGAGATTGTGAGGTGACCATATGATCCGCGCTTTTTTCTCAGTTCATGAATAAAGGCAACGTAATAGACTTTAAACCCACAGAACGCCTTCTTGAAAAGGCAGGTTCTTATATCAAATCGACAGAACTCTTCTTGGAGGAACGGGATGAGGCTGTGCCTCTGCTTTTGAAGGCACTGAAACATGCCGATCACAAATTGAAGCACAAGATAATGTTTCTTTTGGGTAGTTTCGCCAAACAGGAGATGGCCTGGCCTCTATACCGGATAATGACTGATCCTGACGAAAGCGAGGAGATTCGCCACTTTGCCTCTATCCAGCTCAGCGTTATTTCCACTTTTCTCAAGGAGCCTCAACCCCTGACAGATCAACTACTAGAAGACATAAAGAGCCCTGATCCTGAACTGCGGATCAATGCCGCTTTTGCATTGGGATGGGAGGGGAATGCCGAGGCCGCTATCCCTCTCATTGAGCTACTTTACGACTCTGACATTGACGTTCAGGCAACCGCGGTCAATGCCCTTTCCAATCTGCGGGATGACCGCATCCTCAGCCTGATGCTGGAACGATTGGAACACGGACCCCTGGAACAGAAAAGGAGCATCCTTTTTAATCTGTGGCGTTTCTATTCCAGGCGTGAAGAGGTGGTATCCGTATATCTCAGATATCTGGACCATGAAAACGCCGATCTTCGTTTTGATGCTTTGATAGTCCTTGCAACAATGACCGAGACTATAGAACATATAGCAACATATCGAAAATGTCTGAAGGACAAAGATGCCCGTATTCGAGCCTTGGCATTAAAGGAATTGAATGAAGTCAACACAAAGGACTTGCTTGAGCTTAGGGACGAGTTCCGAGACATGCTTTCAGACCCTGATATGGAGGTCAAAAAGGCAGCTATGAAAATTTTGAAAAAATTATAAAGGTTATGTTTCCCCAGGCGGCACAAAAGCTTTTTTAGCGTTCCCCGGCAAAGAGAAAGAAAACCAGTACGAAAAAAGAGGCAGTAAGTTTGAACCTAAAAAGCATACTTTGGGATTACCCGCATCATCTGAAAGATGATCTGTGGAGGGCCGGAAGAATGGCGGAGTTTTTCCCTTTTGTTGTTGAAGAGCTTACAGAGGAGGACAGGGAGGCCCTCCCTTAAAGAAGAAGGCAAAATCACAGCCAACAGCCACAGAAAGGGTACGTTTGGTGATTCTGTTATGGCTACTTTCCCCAAGTTATGAGGGCAAAAAGATGGGCGTTAAATCATCGATAGAGTGGATAGAATCGACGTGGAATCCTGTGACAGGCTGCACTAAAATCAGCGAAGGGTGCGCTCATTGCTATGCCGAGCGTATGGTTCGACGTTTAAAGGCGATGGGGCAGAAGAATTACGTTAACGGCTTTAAAGTCACCTGCATCCGCATGCTCTTAATCTGTCGCTCACGTGGAGAAAACCGCAGATTATTTTTGTTAATTCAATGAGCGATCTCTTCCATAAGGAGATTCCGCTGAGCTTTATACGTCAAGTGTTCGACATCATGAAGGAAGCGCATTGGCACACATTTCAGATTTTGACCAAACGGGCTGAACGCCTTTCTGAACTCGCGTCTTTGTTGAACTGGCCAGATAACGTTTGAATGGGTATGACTATCGAAAATGTTTCCTGTATAAAGCGCATCGACTATCTTCGTAATGTCCATACGGCAGTGCGATTCTTGTCTTTGGAGCCGCTTTTAGGGCCTTTACCTAATATGGATTTGTCCTGCATCGACTGGGTTATCGTCGGAGGTGAATCCGGTCCCAGGTCAAGGCCAATGTCTGCCTCGTGGGTGAAAGGCATCCGCGACCGGTGCCTGGCTGCCGAAGTGCCTTTCTTCTTCAAGCAGTGGGGAGGCTTGAACAAGAAAAAAGCAGGCCGGGTATTGGATGGTCGAACGTGGGATGGTATGCCTGTGGTTGCAAGGACAGGGTGAGGAGTTGGGGTGTCCAATGTTCATATGGGCAAATCAAAGATCAAGATATGAATCCGATTCGACCATCTCATTTGCCTTGGGGTTGCGATGTTGAAATAACACGAATGGAGTTTCAGTAAAATGTATGAAGGATGAACTCCTAAAACAGATCAAACCGCTGGCTGAGCACCTCCAAACACTGCAAGAACAAGCCGAGAGACTTGGCATTTTTACTGGTGATCGGGAGTTGCTTGAATGCGCCGAATGCGGACTTGAAGAGGATGTCACAGCAGACGGTTTTTTGATTGTATGCAGAAAACCAGTTCCGGGCACTGATACCGGCTTACGGTTTACCAAAGCTGTGGAAAACAAAGGAAAATACCTGTGTCCCGTTTGCGGAAAGCCAGCTCAATTTGGCGTCTCGTAACATATATTTTCATAGATACAGGATAACGTTCGTTGATGTATGCTAATCACAGATCAAGACTCGCTTTCCGCACCTGGTTCCGAGTGGCTTTTGTAAATGTGATTAATTTAACACTTTTGGATATGTGCAACTGAATGATAGGAGGTAAATGATATGGAGGATATTTTAACTATTCGTCTTCCGAACGAAATTAGCAAGATGCTCAATCGCACACCTGAAGAGATGTGCCGCGATATGCGCATTTATGCTGCGCTAATGCTTTTTCGTCTTGGCAAATTATCTTCAGGGGCTGCGGCATTAATGGCGGGCGTCCCACGCGTGATGTTCCTTGACCTGTGTGCTGAGTATGACATTCCCATTTCACAAATTACACCGGAAGAGCTGCACCGAGAGGTGAACAGTGAGTGAACAATCAATTGTTTCTGATACCTCGCTATTGTTATACCTGGGACGTATTGGGAAGCTGGATGTGGTTCCGCTTTTGTACAGGGAAGTATGTGTATCGGTAAAAGTGGTTCAGGAATTGGATGCTGGGCGTTTGCTGCGAGGTGACACCATTGACCCACGCGTGTTGGATTGGATCACGGTTGTGCCAGTTTCACAGGAAGATATAGACGTTTTGCCCTCGAATCAATTGGGAATCGGTGAACAGTCAGTCATCACTTATGCAAAAATTCATGCCGGTTATGTGGCAGGTCTTGATGACCGGCTTGCCCGTCTTTTTGCCGAACAGCTTGGAATAAATGTTGTTGGGATGATTGGTGTGCTACTAAAAGCTAAACGGGCTGGTTTGATCTCTTCTCTGTGTCCTGTATTGGAATCTGCGCGTAATCAAGGATTTCGTATGAGTAAAGAGTTGTACCAGGAGGCCTTGCTCTTGGCCGGAGAAGAGGCAAAGGTTGGCATATAGCGGGAAAGGCCATGCGATTTGTAACTGACTAAGAGAGTGTCAGTACGTTTGATGTCTGTGTTGAAAGAACCAACCTGCATGAAACGCAATAGGGGGATTTAACAAGAAAAAAGCAGGCCGGGTATTGGATGGTCGAACATGGGATGATATGCCTGTGATTGCGGGGATAGAGGCAGTAAGGTTAGCATCTTGACATGTGCTAATCACAGATCAAGGTGTGACCCCAAATCAGTCTAGTGTATTATGTTTTTTCGTGCGCAAATCACGACTCAAGATGGTGGTTCTCATTTAGAGTAGCCTTTGATTTCCTGGGAGGAATTTCTTTCGAGCAAAAGGCTTTAAGCAAATAAATAGAAACTATGAGGCTGGTAGTATGAAAGAAAAAATTCAGTACTGGACGGACATGGCTGAATACGATCTAGAAACAGCAAAAGTCATGCTGAAAGGCAAGCGATTCTTGTACGTGGGTTTATGTGCTATCAGGTTATAGAAAAAACCCTCAAAGGTTTTTATGTATTTGCGAAAAAAGACAACCCTCCTTACACACATAACCTGAGTTACCTTGCCGACGAGGGTGGAATAAACGACAAAATGACAGAAGAACAGAAGGATTTCTTAGATCTGTTAGAACCGTTGAACATTGAGGCCAGGTACCCAACGCACAAAGAACAGTTAATGCGGTCTTTGAATGAGGAGAGGTGCAAGGAGATAATTCAGAAAACGGAAGGATTATATCGATGGATAAAGCAACAGCTATCAGACGTGTGAAGCAATATGCGGATCTTGTAAGGCAGAATTTCAATGTCAGGAAGATAATATTATACGGTTCTTACTCAAGAGATGCTGCACGAAAAGACAGCGATATTGACGTTGCTGTGGTCTTAGATCGCATAGATGACGATTTTTTAATATCCGAGGCCAGGCTTTTTCGGTTAAGACGAGAAATCGACGCCAGAATAGAGCCTGTGTTATTGGAAGAATCAAATGACAAGAGCGGATTTCTGCAGGAGATCCTAAAAACCGGAGAAATTATTTATAGTGCAGAGTCAGCACCTTAAAGTTGCCCTTTGGTGGGGGATTCAACAAGAAGAAACTTGCCTGCCGCAACACTCCTGTCTGTGCGTACCCACGCACAGACAGTTTGCTCAGGGGCACAGGCGGTGCGGGACGTTTATTGGACGGTCGAATTTGGGATGATATGCCTCTGTTTGCACGTGTTGAGAAAGTTAGGGCTTCACAAGAGATTATCTGCAAAAGCAAGGAAGGATATGTCGTTAAAAGAGGAAGTTGAAGAGGTCAAGGCCAATTTGTCCCAAGTCAAGGGCAGACCCCGTTTCTTTTCCAATGAAAGTAAAATCGTTAAATTGCAGCCAGATGCTGACAACCGATTAAGGAAATTGACCCATGCTGACAAAATTGACTGTTCGAAACTTCAAGAGATTTGGTAGCGTTGAGATTGAGTTGGGCAACCCGGTGGTCTTTATTGGTCCCAATAATTCCGGTAAAACCACTGCGCTGCAAGCCTTAGCCTTTTGGGATATTGGGCTTAAACGCTGGAATGAAAAGCGAAAGGGAAAAATCTCACCTGAGAAACGGCCAGGCGTGACAATAAACCGAAGGGATTTGATAGCCATACCCGTTCCTGATGCCAAACTTCTCTGGCGTGAGCTTAATGTGAGAGATGTTAAAAAAATTGCGGGAGCACAACAGACAAAACATATCTTCATTGATGTCATTGTTGAAGGGATAACTGCTGATAAGGCATGGAAGTGCGGTCTCGAATTTTACTACGCTAACGTAGAATCATTTTACTGCCGGCCCCTTCGCCTGTCGGAAAAAAAGAACCCGGATAGAATGCCTATCCCTGAGCAAGCTGATAATGTTCAATTAGCATTTCTCCCCCCTATGTCAGGATTGGCAGCAAACGAAACCAGGCTTGATCCAGGTGCCATAAATGTCCGCGTTGGTGAAGGCAGAACTGCCGAGGTCCTCCGTAATCTATGTCATAGGATTCACAACAGCCAGGAAGAACGCTGGCAGAAACTTATCTACTACATTAAGAATCTTTTCGGTTCAGAGCTTTATGCTCCACAGTATATTACGGAGCGGGGAGAAATCGTTATGACCTATAGCGAAAATGGCACTAAGCTTGATCTTTCTTCCTCTGGAAGAGGCCTTCAGCAGACCCTTCTTCTTTTAGCTTATATGTATGCTCATCCTGGAGCTGTACTTTTGCTGGATGAACCTGATGCACACTTGGAGATCCTCAGACAAAGACAGATTTATCAGCTTCTGACGGAAGTTGCTCAGGAAAACGACAATCAGATAATTGCGGCAAGCCATTCTGAGGTTTTGCTCAATGAAGCGGCAGAGCGGGATGTTGTGGTCGCCTTCGTGGGCAATCCACACCGCATCAATGATCGTGGGAGTCAGGTTTTAAAAGCCTTGAAAGATATAGGTTTTGAACACTACTACCAGGCAGAGCAAACTGGATGGGTACTTTATCTGGAAGGCTCAACCGATCTTGCCATTTTGCGAGCCTTTGCAAAAAAATTGGAACATGAAGCGGCTATAAGTGTCCTCCAAAGACCTTTTGTCCATTATGTAACTGATCAGCCCAATGAGGTGAAAAGGCACTTTTTTGGGCTCAGAGAAGCTGTCCCCCAT
>JAJSZR010000027.1 GCA_030262715.1 Deltaproteobacteria bacterium | reverse complement strand
GAATATGATGGGAGACAAACTGGCCCGTGAACTCATGAAGATCCGTCCTGATATCCCAATCATCATTTGCACTGGCTATAGCGAACGAATTACAGAGAAAAAGGCCAAAAGGATAGGGATTCGGGCATTTTTAATGAAGCCATTGGTTATGAAGTATTTGGCAAGTACGGTAAGGAAAGTACTGGACAGGAACCGAGTCTGCGTGGGATACATATAGCTGAGAGGTAGTTTAATGGGAGACACTGGAACAAATAGCTTAGACGAGGAAATCAGCTTTTTGAAGGAATCAGAAATCTTCAGCCGTCTTTCCACAAAAGAGCTTAAGATCATAATGCAGAGAGGCCGAATGGAAACCTATTCGCCGGGAAGCGTTCTCTTCAATATTGGGGACCCTGCCGATGCCGTCTACGTTGTGAAGGCTGGAGTAGTTGAAATCTGCCGAGAAAGTGGAGACAGCGGCAAGATGGCAGCAGTAGCCTACTTGGGTGAGAGCGACCCTATTGGTGAAGTGGCTATCATCACCGGTTCTCCCAGGGCCTCCATGGCCAGAGTGCCTGAGAAGGTGGAGATACTGAAAATCGATGAGGCCGATTTCATCAACCTATTGAGTCAACTCCCTAAGTTGTCTTTGGGCCTGCTGGCAGTTTTTGCTAAGCGACTTGACCGTAAGTTCAAGAAGGAGCGAGTGACTGCCTGCTCTCGTCAGCTTTCTGGTAGATTGAAGTACTTCGATCTCCCCACGATCGTCCAAACACTGGCGAACTCCAGCCTTACTGGCATTCTCACCGTCACGGACACGTCTGGAAGAGTCTTAGCAATGCTCTATTTCAAAGGCGGCCACATTCTATATGCCAAATCAGGTCATTTGAAGGGCAAACAGGCCTTCTATCAGTTGTTCCAATCTGCAAGGCAAGATAGTTTCACCTTCAAGGGCGGGCTTCCGCCCAAAGAATTTGACGGCGATGCCCAGATTGCTATGACGCCCTTGGGTCTTCTGTTGGATTCCGTCCGCTACCAAGACGAATTGGACGAGTTAAAGACATGTTATCCGAACCCTCACCGGGTCTTCCAGCCTCAATCAGAGGCCCTTACGTGGGATGACGAAGAAACTCAGACCTTGGCGGAAGAAATCTGGGTTCATCTGAAGCTAGGGGAGTCCATCGCCGAGATGGTAAGTAAAATCCCTACCTGCGAGCATCACATCTATAAGGTGTTATCCGTGATGGATGTGGAGGGCTTGGTGGCCTAAAGAACGTTGGAAGCGTTTGAACTTTCACTCGTTCCAGGGTACATGAATTAGGTTTGTCATCCATACACCGATGGTCGGCATAGGTTTTCATAAATACCGGTGTTAGTTCATCAGCAAAATAGATGTTTTTTCCTGACAGTATGATAAAAATTCATTCAGATAACGCCGAAGCTCTTTCATGTATTTTCCTGAGTATATTATGTATCTTCGCGCCAGGCTTTGTAGGTGTTGGACAAGCCGTAAAGATAGCAGACGTAAATCTGATGGATTCGCTCGAATTGGGCAATGAATCACTGATCTTAAATGGCGAAGGAATCAAAAAAAATACTGGGTCAAGATCTATGTCTGCGCCTTATACCTGCCGCATAAGGCCGATACGGCCGATGCGATTTTAACTCGGGATGAGCCCAGATGTATATTGATCCACTTGCTTTACGATGTCAGTAGCGAAAGACTGAAAAAGGTCTTAATACGTGGCATTGTGAAAAACACCAGCGAGGATGAACTGAAATGCCTCCAGCCTCAGATCAAACAATTCTTGCGTTATTTCAGCAGGTTCGAAACCAAGCGTGGCGACGAAATTGCCCTGGACTACCTGCCTGATAGGGGCACCAGAATCCGCATCAACGGCAGAGAAAAGGGCGTTGTTCCCGGAAGCGAATTCAACCGGGCGTTACTTAGGATCTGGCTGGGTAATAAACCAGCAGACGACGATCTCAAGGCGGGACTCCTGGGCAGAAAGAATCTATGACGGCGAGAGTTTCCCTGGAAAATCAGACAGGACGAAATGGATAACAGACTTGCTTTTTGGAAAAATTCAGAATTCAGCTATCGAAAAGCACCCCGGCGGTATAATCGCCAGAAAAGCACCCCGGATGCCAGCAGTGGATGCCGTTTTAAGCGGGGACTCACCTCTACCGTAATCCCGGAGTGCTGTTCTATCTTCCACAAAATATAATCCAGTCCACCTTGGAAAGTAGTCATCCCCTTTAAAAGGCGCAAAACTGAGAGCAACTTGCCTTGAGGGCGTCGTACAGTCCATGCAAGCCGATTGAAAAAACGTATCCGTGCCGGGATGTTGACATGATAGCAGGTCGGATAAGAGCCGGAAGCGACCTGGACAGGAAACGGTACCGCCGTGATGGCTGTCTGTGTCAGTTGCTCGTAATATTTTATATTTGCGTCAAACAGAGCAAAGATGCTATCGAGTTTTTCCGGCCGAAGTTCGCTGCAGTAGCTGAGCCAAAGTCCCTTCCTCCATAAATCTCTGGCGCAAAAACGGGAAGGCAATATAGGTAAAACACGTGTGATAAAGGTAATAACAGAACACGCCAAGGCGTTTTGCACCTGTTGTGCAATTTGGTCATCGCGCACATACACCAACCCGGTGGGCTGAGCAAAACGTGCCCACAGGTAAGAATGAAACCACCGTCTCGATGTACCCCGCTCAAAGTCCTTGATCGAAAGGACCGCATATTTGGCCCGCACCAAACGCCCCTTGAAAGGCAGCTCAAGATAATACACATTCGGAGGGAGCAGTCTGTTTAGAAATGCCGGCCAACGTTTACGATGGGCAGAACGATAGTTATCCACCAATAAATACAGATCGAGTAGACCTTCATTGTCCCCTTTGCGTAAACAGGAACCGTAAAACAGAATGGCCTGTATCGTCCTGCCATACCGCGCCAGAAGCTCATCAGCAAGGATATGAATTTCGGGTAAAGGCTGCTGCGAAGATTGCTGACTAATCAGGGTAATAAGCTGTGGTGAAATATCGAGACTTTTCTGATCGATTCCAGGTCCTTTCAATTCTTGTTTAGCTCCTGGATGGCCGGTATTTAATCTATCCACAGACATGGTATGCATGAATGATTACACCGCAAAACCGTGAAGCCCTATCCATGTATACCCACAGACCTTCTTGCAGTATAATTTGTAAACAGCTTTACGCTGAGGGACGGATTATCCGTACTTAGATCAACGTCTGAAAACCAGGAATCTAGGGGACCGGAGACGATCCGTGTACCTAAGGCTTGACTCAGCCTCATAACAAGAAAAAGGGTGGTCAACACCGTCCAAAAGGCCACAGCCACTAAGCCAAGATCAGGACGACCCAATACGGCACCTATTGACAGCAGGATCAGGTTGGGATTACGCCTGGCGGTGATCAGTCTGAAATAGGAATCAATGGGACGCCAGCAGAATATCCCGAAATTCCCCAGCCACCATCGGAATGCGCCTTCAACCAAACGCCCACCAATATAGCCGAGCACAATACTCCAAAGCAGTATGCATAAGGATAGCCCGGGAATTCCAGGCTGGAATTTTTCCAGACCCAGACCCCATACAATGTACCACAATGGCGGGTGAATCAGATCAAGGCCGTGATCGAGAACATTGCCGAAGCGGCTGGAAGTCACGGTAACGCGCGCCAACTTACCATCAACCGTGTCCAGAAAGGTCATCAGCCAGCCCAGCAGAAGGCCCCAGCCGTACAGACCGAAAAAGAATAAGACGCCGGCAACCATGACCAAAAGTACGCTCGTCCATGTCACATGGTTCGGCAGCAGGCCGTAATGGACGCACAGCCTGGTTGCCCATTTTGCCGGATGAGGCCAGACCCATTTGGTAACCAGGTCTGTAACACCCTTGTAAGCTCCGGCAAAGAGACGATTTTCCAAGGTCCGGCGATCTTGTGCTGTGGCAGGAAGGACAAAAGGCGGATCAAGCTTGCGCAATTTCCTCTGATAAGAGGGGCATAGGGTTTGCGGGGATTCGGATCGAACGCCCGGGATGACAGAAGTAAAGGCGGGTCCGGATAGTGCTTCCCGGGCCTTAAGCGCCAGACTGGATGGAACATGGGCTGCCACCGCCACGGGCCTTTGGCCTGAAGGGTCCATAAGGAGCACATTGGATGTTTCGACCATAGCATTGATTACTCGGTCGTCATACAAATAGTCGCCGCGCAAGAGCAATACTGAGCCCTCCGGCGGAACAGCCCTTATATCCTCTACCACATTGGTTACGCCTGTGTGCTCGAGCATGCGCTTTAAACGCTGGCGCGGGGATAATCCCCAAAGCCGTACAGGGGTCTCTTTAAAAATCAATACATACACAGACATAGATATGGCCTCTTGTAATACCAAAAACCTTTTACAATAGCTCTGCACCAGAATATATTGCGGATATACTATCTGTAAAGGCCGATGAACCACACGAAATGATTTTTCTGTAATGAGCGAATCATTTATATTTGCACACCTTTCAGATCCCCACCTGACATCCCTGCGTAATATCAGGGTACGGGACCTGTTGAACAAACGGGCGCTCGGATATCTCTCATGGTGTCTGCACCGACGCTTTGAGTACCGAGCTGAGGTGCTTGCAGCCCTGGTTCGCGACTTGCGGTGTACCAGGCCTGAGCACATCATCATTACCGGTGACTTGACGCATCTGGGTCTGCCATGTGAATTCCTGGAGGTCAAGAAGTGGTTGCATTCTTTAGGCCCTCCTTCACAGGTTACCGTAATTCCAGGCAATCATGACGCCTATGTCGCCACCGACTGGGGCCGTACCTTTGTTCACTGGTTAGAATACATGGTATCTGATGCAGGACAAGATTGTGTCGGAAAAAAGTCAGATACTCGAACCCTTTTCCCTAGTCTGCGTATACGCCGCGAAACGGCCTTTATTGGGCTTTCCTCGGCAAGGCCCAGCAAACCGTTTTTTGCCCTGGGTAATGTGGGACAGGTACAATTACAGAAACTAGGACATATCCTGGCACAGACGGGCAGTCAGGGCCTGTTTCGGATCGTGATGATTCACCATCCTCCTCAGCCCGGCATAGTGACTTGGCGCAAACGGCTTACGGACAACAGAGAATTACGTTCGCTCATAGCACAACAGGGTGTGGAGATGGTGTTGCACGGCCATGCCCATCGTTCCTCTATGGTATGGCTGAAGACTCCCGCAGGCCATGCCCCTGCAATTGGTGTCCCGTCCGCATCAGCGACGAGCCGGAAGTCTGGGTATAGTGCTCAGTACAATATTTACTCCCTGAGTCAAGATGCTCATGGCTGGGAGGTTGCAATTGAGGTACACGGCTATGCGCCCAAGGAAGGGCGTTTCATAGTCGAGGGCGAAAATCGACTGGCGATTCCCTATCCGATGGCCAGACCTACAGACGTCGTAACTGCCTGAGTGCAACACACACGATGATGGCTACAGGTGTCATCGTGGTGAGCGCCGGGGAGAGGCTGAATATCAGCCCTATATATCCAAGGATCTGGGCACCAAAATAAAAGGCTATCCCGATGATCGAGCCTAACATTATCCTGTTTTCCGTACTTACTGAACGTGGTGACCCAAAGACGAATGGAAGCGAGAGCAAAATCATGGCCCCGGTGCTGAATGGAATACTCAATTTCTGCCACAAGGCCAATGCATAGTGCTCCGCATTCGCCCCTTTTTTCCGGAGTGTCCGGACATATTGATAAAGATCGGAAGGAGACAGGGTGTCAGGAGGAAGTGCCAGGACACTGACCTGCTTTGATGTCAAGAATGAATTCCAGGTCAGGTCGTCAAACTGCCGTGTGGTTATGTCTACTTCTTTAATAATTTTTTGATCCACGTCTTTGAGCAGCCATTGTTTGTTACCGCGGATTTCTGCCTTGCTGGCATGCATGAAGGTCTTCATATGGCCTTGTCCGTCAAATTCATAGATATCAATGTCTATCGGACCCTCCCCCTGAAGGATATCGTGAACGTGAATAAAGCGGAGACCGTCACCGGCCCAAAATCCGTGTTCAGTCAGCATTGTACCAGGTCTGGAGAGGGCAAGTAAACGTTGCATCCAGGCATACTGCGCCATTGGCGGAGCGATAAACTCTGCCAGTACTGCTACCACCAGCATGAGAAGTATGCTGGTACCGAGGACTGAGCACCAGATCCGCTGTACCGGAACACCGCAAGCCTGCATGGCCAGCAGTTCACTGTGGCTGGCCAGCGGCCCCAGTGCAACGATGCTCCCTAGCAGAGCGCTTACCGGCATCAGCTCCAGTATATGCATAGGCAGTGTTAGGGCCACAAATGCAAAGGCATCCTGCATTTGATACCGTCCAGTTCCGATGTCGTCCAGTTGGCCTACAAGCTCCAGAAAACAAAACAAGGCAACCAATATGATCATGACCAAGAGATATCCCAGAACGACACTTACGCCGATATAGCGATCAAGTATTTTCATTTAAAACTAAATTGAGCGATTAGCCTTTAGCGATTAGCTAACAGCTGACAGCTCAGCTAACGTTGTTTCCATATCAGGGCCAAGAATAGACAAGCCAACAACGCATGGACCCACCAGATACCAGGCACAGTATCCACGACCCCATGTTCTACCCAGGTTTTGGCCATCAAAATAGAGTTGTAATAAACAGCGAAGATCACCACAGCAACAGGCGTCTTGATGCACTTTCCCTGCTGCAGCGTCGTTCGGCCTAAGGGAACAGCCAGCAGCCCTAAGAGCACTGTGGAGAGAGGCATGGAGAGCCGCCACTGGAATTCTGCGATATCCTCGGGATCGTCGGAACGGGCCAGTTGCATGATGGAAGCAGCTTTGGATTTATACTCTACCGGCACTGTCTCCTTGGGCAGATGGATTATGAATTGCTTGAATTTTAAAATCTGATCGGCCTTTCTATTAAGGGCGAACTCATACCTGTACCCGTTTAAAAAAAACAATATCCGGTCGCCGCTGGTCATATCGACTTTTTGATAGACTTGCTTTGCATAGGTGACCTGTAATGTACCATTATGTTCATCCTGTATAAAGACCCGTTTTGCTCGATTCCGATGAGAATCGACCTTTTCTACAAAAACGACCCGGTTTTCCGGCCCGATTGAGTGGAAATGACCGGGCTCCAGTTGGGCGATATCAAATTTGGTTTTCGCCTGTGTTCTCAATCGATGCATTTCCTTATATGCCCAAGGACGGACAAATAAAGACAGGCATGCAATCAGCGCAGCAAAAAGCAGGCATAAGTTTAAAATTACAAGAAATATTCGGATATTGCTCACACCGGAGACAGCCAGCGCCGTCATTTCGAAGTTTGTGTAAAGGCGTCTCATAGTCAACACAATAGACAGATACAGGGCCATAGATAGGAGTATCTCCAGAGCTTTAACTGTCTTGAGTAGGATCAGGGATATGACAGTGCTTCTCGGTAACTGCCCGCTCACTGCATCAGCCAGGTAATGGGTTGCACTGTAGCTTACGAAAATAACCAGCAAAATGGCAAATATCACCATTAGGGGTTTGCTTATTTCGTGAATTATGTAGCGGTCTATGAGCAAGAGAGTATCCTATAAATTATACTTTATAATAGAAGAAATGTGATATGTTGCCACAAACTTTAAAACAAGGTCTCAAGATATGCCACTGAACATCTGATAGAGCAAGAATTACATAATATGTGCCATCCTGGGGCCGCAAGTGTTGCGAGTTTAAGATAAAGAAGATATTTGTAATAGAGAAGGTGCAGCCCAAAAGATCCACAAAATCATCTGGGGAAAATGGGCCAAATTTATGGATTTCTGAAATTATGAGAGTAGTGATTTTGAGTGCGGGCCAAGGCCGAAGGCTGTTACCGCTTACCAACAATTTTCCAAAATGCATGCTGTGCATTCATGGGCGATCTTTGCTCGAATGGCAAGTAGATGAACTATTCAAATGTGGCATCGAGCAAGTGACTGTTGTTGTCGGCTACGGCGCCGATCAGGTCGAGAAACTCCTGGCCGACCGGTATGAATCGCAGAGGGTGCGGACTATCTATAATCCGTTTTTCGCAGTCGCTGACAATCTGGTTTCCTGCTGGGTAGCGCGTACCGAGATGAATGGAGACTTTATTCTTTTGAACGGTGATACCTTGTTCGAAACAGCAGTGTTACAATGTCTTCTTGCTTCACCGGACCGGCCAATAACGGTAGTCACGGATCGCAAGCTTACGTATGACGCAGACGATATGAAAGTCATGCTGGACGGGGAGAGGCTTGTCAGGATCGACAAGGATATTCCTCTCAATCAGGTTGATGCAGAGTCCGTCGGCATGATCTCCTTTCGTGGGGAAGGACCAGCGTTATTTCGTGCGGTTATAGAGCAGGCCTTGCGCAGACCGCAAGGCCTCAAGCAGTGGTACCTGTCCGGGATCGATGAGATGGCACGGTCAATGGCGGTATGGACCTGCTCCATTGAGGGACTTCAATGGGTCGAGATAGATTATCCCACCGATCTAAAAGAGGCGGAAAGGCTTGTACGGAATTGGATACAAAGACAGGATCTGGCGGCCGGTACAGGTTAGCCTCTCACAATGTCTTGAACAAGCCTCAAATCATCGATGCTATCCACATCTATGGCCGCTTCAGGAAAAGGCATTATAACAGCACCTGCGATGAGTCCCATTTGGCGCGATATCCGGGCCAGGCCCTCATCAAGAGACAGCCGTCCCAGCAAATACCGCAATACTGCCATCCAGCCGACGGCACTGATCATACGCCATGGCTTCTTGCGCCTGCCTTCCACCTTGCGCCAGAAGTCGGCGGCAGTGCGGGCGCGAGGCGTGAGAAAAGCGAATAGATTGCAACTACAGTAAGCACCATCACGAAGTCTCGTCACGGTCCTTCTTGTTTCCGGATAGGCCGCCACCAACAATTCGTGCCGGGCCAGACCGATGACAATGTCACACCCTGTGGTACGGGCATGGAAACAAAAATAATCCACTATCTGGGCGTTCAAAAGGGCGTGATCAGCGGTCGTTACCAGAACGGATCTATCTTTCGGAAGCGATTGCAATATATGCGAAGTACTTGAACTGGGGGTTGCTCGATTCTCCACCCATTTCACATGACCCGATGCAATGCGGTCACAAAGCTCCTTATCCTGATTCACTGCATACCGTTGCGGGCCGCACACTATACAGGTGTCTATTTCCTTGGCAGCGTTCAAGGCATCGAGTACGCGAAGGACCATGGGCCTATCGTCCACCAAAGTCAATGCCTTGCAACAGACCCCTGTTGCCTTGGCAACAGGGTCATCAGGCGAGCGATCCGCCGCAAGGACTATGGCTGTGAAACGTGGTGTCTCTGTATTGATATCGCTCGAGTTCCTCATTTCAGTCTCTTTTGATAGATACGGTAACGTTTGTATACTTCGGCCCCCAGCGACTCCAGTATGTCTCGCATTCTCGTATTGTCTTCAAGGATCCAGGACAGTTCCACCTCTTGCATACCGCGTTTGACTCCGGCAACACGTACTGCGTCGATTACCATAAACGCGAGCACAGCGCCCAACAGGCTATGCTGATAGCGTTTACGCACGCCCATAAGGACGGCCCGCCCTGTTTTGGGATAGGTTATCTTAAGACGCCATAGCAGCTTGAACCAGCCAACAGGCAAAAGCCGTCCATTAAGGTCTCGAATGATCTCATTCAAATTTGGAAATACGACTATCATGGCTGTCGGGACACCGTCCACTTCGGCGATTTGCACGAAGTTTTCATCCACCAGAAACGCCAAATTACGGCCTAAATCTCTAAACTCCGCCTCAGTGAAGGGTATGAAACACCAGTTTTGTGACCAGGCATCTTCAAAGATATCGCGTATGATCTGCAGATCATTCTCCAGGCGGGATTTGCGCAATGGCCGAACGTGCACCCGCCCTGCCATCTTGCCCATGGCCTGTATAACCTCAGGTATCATAAAATCAGTGCCGAGACGGTATGCCAACAGGTCTTTTTCCTTGGAATAGCCCTGTTCCTCTAACCGCGCCGCGTAGTAAGGACGGGCATGACCCATCATGACCATGGGAGGTGTATCAAAACCTTCCACCAGAAGTCCACACTCATGGTTGATGGAAAGGTTAAACGGTCCAAGGACCCGGCGCATGCCCATCTCGCGCAGCCAGGTCTCAGCGGCGTCCAGAAGGGACCGGAAGATTGCGGCATCGTTTTGCGCATCCAGCATCCCGAAAAAACCAGTAGCATCCTGATAACGTTCCAGATGGAGCTCGTCCACCTGGGCACTGATGCGGCCGACGGGCTGCTTGCCCCGGTAGGCGATCCAGAAACGACAACGTGCATGCGCGAAATAAGGATTTCGGCGGGACAGATGTCGGTGCCGTTCCATCAACAGGGGTGGTACCCATACCGGGTCGTCTGCATAGATTGACCACGGAACGCGGATGAACCTGTATAAGGCACGGCGACCCTCTACAGGAATGACCCGTAACAACCTGTTATCTTGTCTCTGTCTGCCAGACAGGCATGGGATAAAAGACTTCATGGCGAATGAAAACACCGGATATATTCGTATCCATTGGGAGTTTACAAATAAAGTAACCGTTCACCGTTCATGGTTCAAGTTTCAGGGGTTAATCTCAGTGCAAGTTTCCCCTGTAAATCCCAAAAACCGGGTGAATTGATTTGACATTCGGAAATAAATGAAATATCAATAAGGCCATTTGCAAAATCCATCTTTTGCTTAATGGCTGCTTGCTCGTCAATGATAAAGCTGATACACTACCAATAGAGGTTATGCAGGCGACACCGACCGAAAACAATCTGCCGTTGCGGGGCGCAAATTTTTCCACGCTGGCGGAGGCACTTGATTATGCTGCCCGGGGTAAAACCGGGTATAATTTTTATACCAGCAAAGGGAAACTTTCTGCCGTGCTTCCTTATGCACAATTGCGGGAAGAGGCACAGGTACTGGCCCTCCGTCTCCACAGCCTGGGGCTGGAACGTGGTACCCGGATAGCAGTGGTGGCAGACACTCACCCGGATTTCCAGCGCTTCTTTTTTGCCTGCCAATACGCCGGCTTGGTGCCGGTCCCCGTTCCCGCAATGGTTTCCCTGGGCAGCCGCAATAATTATGTGGCGCATTTACGTAAACTGCTCGTAAGTAGCCAGGCAGCGGTTGCCGTGGCCCAGGAAGAATTTGTCGAATTTCTTGCCAAGGCCGCTGCAGGATTGGACCTCAGGTTTTTCGGTGCCCCTAAGGCATTTGCTGATCTTCCCCAAAGTACCATCCAGCCGCTTCCAATAGGGCCTACAGAGACAGCCTATGTTCAATACACATCTGGAAGCACGTGTTTCCCGCGCGGGGTAGTCATTTCCCAAAAAGCGGTCCTAAACAATCTGAAAGGTATTATTGGGACCGGACTCCGGATCCGGCCCGGTGACCGTTGCGTATCCTGGCTTCCATATTACCATGATATGGGCTTTGTTGGATTCGTACTGGCCCCGATGGCATCTCAGTGCTCCGTTGATTACCTGGACACTCAAGCATTTGCAATGCGGCCCAGGCGGTGGTTGACCCTGATGACCCAGAGCAGGGCCACGATTTCTTTCGGTCCACCGTTTAGTTATGAACTCTGCGCACGCCGCGTCCGAAAAGGCAATGCGGACCGGTTTGACCTCAGTGCCTGGCGCGTGGCAGGAGTCGGAGCGGAAATGATCCGTCCCGACTTCCTAAAACGGTTCGCTGAAACTTTTGCTCCTTTTGGATTCGACAAAAAGGCCTTTCTGGCCTGTTATGGCATGGCAGAATGCTCCCTCGCTGTGAGTTTTGCACCTCTCAGTCAAGGTGTGTGTGTGGAGACTATAGTAAATACTGATTATTTTGCTGCATGTCATAAGGCATTGGCAGTGGAGGATACCTCAGAAAAAGAGTGCCCTTCGCGGACAAGCGTCTTCGTTAACTGCGGCAAACCGCTACCAGGATATGAAGTTGCAGTACGGGATCGGCAAGGAAGAGATTTGCCGGACAGGCGCTGCGGGGCCATTTTTGTTAGAGGGCCGAGCATGATGTCCGGCTACCTTGGAGATATTGATGCAACCAGGGAAGTCCTGTCCAAGGATGGCTGGCTCAATACCGGCGATATCGGTTATCGAATTCAGGGAGATATCGTAATTACCGGACGTAAAAAGGACTTGATCATCATCAACGGCCGCAATATCTGGGCTCAGGACCTGGAATATCTGGCTGAGCAGCAGCCCGATGTAAGACCTAGAGATACGATAGCCTTTTCCGTCCCGGGCGCAAGAGAAGAGGAAATCGCTGTCATGGTCGTTCAGTGTCGTGAATCCGATCCAGCGAAGAGGAAATCGCTGACCAAACAACTGCAGGGTTTGATCCGCCAGGAATTGGGTATTGACTGTTTCGTGGAACTGGTCCCTCCCCACACATTACCGCGCACTTCTTCCGGGAAGCCGACTCGATCCAAAGCGCGGCATGATTTTATCCAACGAATTGGGCAGAGCCACCAAGGCGCACAGAAACGGCCTACGACAAAACGTCCAGCAGAGTATTCCGCCCCAGATAGATATTGCAAGGATAATCAGTCTGCTGATTTACTTCTTTCCGTTCATCCCAGAGGCATTTCTGACCCAGTGTTCACCGATAGATAGAGGTGGTATCGTGCCCGATCCGGCCGTCCACAGGGAGGCCCTTACGTCTCGTGTGATTGCCTTGACGGGAGCAACCGGGTTCATAGGCGGCGTGTTGGCACAGCGGCTTGAGGCCGAAGGCTGGCAGGTCAGGGCCTTAGTGCGTCTTTCTTCGGTTAAGCCCCGTCTTGCCGGCATGGTCACGCAGTGGGTGATAGGGGACCTAGAGGACATGGACAGCCTACGCCGTTTGGTTTGCGGTGCAGAGGCCATAGTGCACTGTGCAGGCGCAGTTCGTGGGGCATCCCAGGACTATTTTAATCGGGTCAATAACGCAGGTGTAGCGAGGCTGGCCCAGGCTGCTACAGAGCACTATCCGCCACCGCGCTTTCTGATGATTTCCTCGTTGGCGGCCCGTGAACCGGACATCTCTCCATACGCGGCCAGCAAGCGGCAAGGTGAAGCCGCATTGGCCGCTACTGCGAAGGAAACGGACTGGACTGTGTTCCGGCCGCCTGCTGTGTATGGACCAGGGGACAGAGAACTGCTGCCGCTGCTGCGCTGGATAGGACGTGGTATCGCTTTGGTGCCGGGTGCCGGTCATGCCCGCCGGTTTTCATTGTTGTATGTGGAAGATTTGGCAGGGGCGGTGATAAAATGGTTGGAGAGCGACGGTTGTGGAGGAGATATATTCGAGCTGCACGACGATCGCAGCGGCGGGTATACCTGGGGTGATGTGATCAAAACGATTGCACTGCTACGTGCCAGACCTGTCCTCCGCGTGCGGGTGCCCGTGACGGTAGCTGCTACCCTGACCAGGCTGAATCTGATGGCGGCCAAAACGATGGGATATGCGCCGATGCTGACCCCTGGAAAGTTACGGGAACTTATGCATCCCGACTGGGTATGTGATAATACGCCCTTCAGCAAGGCAACCGGATGGAAACCGCAGATTCCCCTGGAAGAAGGCCTGCTGCGTACCTTGGGATGGCACGACGAATCCTGAGATGTTATTGTCTGTTGTTTCCTGATAAATTTCAGATCGGAGCACAAACCTATGTTACAATATAAAGATATCCTTGCACAAATCTATTCCGTTTCGCAAGAGATCGCCCGGGACAAGCAGGAAATCAATGAAACGACGGATTTGGTAGTCGATCTCGGTCTTGATTCTATGGCGGTAATGGAACTTCTGGCAGCCATAGAGGACCGCTTTGACATCTCCATTCCATTAAATATATTGCCAGACGTCCGTACCGTTAAGGACCTTGCTTTACAGATCCAACAATTAATGGTGGAATCGTAATGGGCATCTTCGACAAATTCCATAGTCTCGCTGCGGATCAGCGGGCCCTGGTAGATAGTGGCGTCAATCCTTTTAACGTCGTCATCGAGCGGCTCATTTCGGCAACCGAGGCGATCGTGAACGGACGTCGCACCATCCTGGCCGGTACCAACAACTATTTGGGGCTTACTTTTGATCCGCAATGTATCGAAGCGGCAAAAAAGGCCGTTCAAGATCAAGGGACCGGGACGACTGGATCACGGATGGCAAACGGGACATATGTTGGTCATGCTGCGTTGGAACGTGAATTTGCAGACTTTTTCGGTTACCGTTCCGCCATCGTATTTTCTACTGGCTACCTTGCCAATCTGGGGATGTTATCGGTCCTGGCGGGTCAAGGGGATACGATTTTGGTAGATGCACACTGTCATGCGAGTATCTATGACGGATGCCGTATGGGTAGTGCGGAAATCATTCGATTCCGACATAACAATGTGATTGATTTAGAGAAACGCCTACGACGGCTTGGCAAAAAGACCGCAAATACCATGATTCTGGTGGAGGGCATCTATAGTATGTTGGGCGACCGGGCCCCCCTGGCAGATATAGTAACCTTAAAGCAGAAATACGGTGCCTATCTACTGGTGGACGAGGCCCATTCACTGGGTGTTCTTGGTGAACACGGGCGCGGGCTTCTCGAGGAAGCCGGTGTGGGAAACAGCATGGACTTTATCATAGGTACCTTTAGCAAAAGCCTGGGCGCAACCGGCGGCTTTTGTGTCAGCAACCATCCTGAATTGGATCTGATTCGCTATGCCAGCCGCCCGTATATCTTTACCGCGTCGCCTGCTCCACCGGTCATCGCCTCCACCCGGACTGCACTCAAGATACTGGAGACGCATCCTGAATTGCGCCGACGGCTCTGGCGTAACGCCCGCCATTTATATCAAGGCCTTGATGATATGGGCTTCAGCCTGGGCCCGGAGATCAGTCCTATTGTTGCAGTCCGCATGCCGAGTATAAAACAGGCCCTCGTCCTCTGGGGCAATCTTTTGGATCGCGGGGTGTATGTGAATCTGGCATTACCCCCGGCCACACCGGACAGCGCATCCCTGATTCGCTGCAGCGTGAGCGCAGCGCATACCCAGGAACAAATAGACTACATCTGCAAAGCCTTTTCCGATTTGAGAGAAGGTGCCATAGCCCTGGATGCGCAGTCAACCGCAGTCGATAGCCCTTTGGATGTTACACCCGCATTCTGAGCCTCAGAGCCTGTGTGACTATTCGGCTGTTGCGGAGAGATATCTGCACAGACCTGTGTCAAAGGGCCAGGCAGAAATCTGGTCTCTGGTGCTGACTGCCCGTGATGTACCCCACAAGATCCTTCATTCAGTATATGGATACAGGATAGCAGTCCCTCCAGATCATGAAAATCTGGCTGCTAGAGAGATTGAAAAATATGAAAATGAAAACCGGGCATGGCCTTTGAGGCTTGAAGTTACTCCATGGTATCCGAATGCACAATCTACCCTTTGGACCATGCTTATACTGACCGCAATATTTAGCATTTCCTTTTCAGAGAACTGGAGAGAGCGATTGATTGCGATTGGCAGCGGCGATGTTGACAGCATTCTTCGTGACGGCCAGTGGTGGCGCCTGGTTACTGCTCTGACATTGCATGCAGACCCTCCCCATTTACTTGGAAACATGGTGATAGGGGGTTTACTGATGATTTGGCTTTGCAGCCTCCTGGGCACTGGCCTGGGATGGGGGATCGTCCTCTTGTCAGGAATACTTGGCAACTTGACTAACGCCATGGTTCATGGGGAGGCCCACAGTTCAATCGGATTTTCTACCGTTGTTTTCGGTGCGTTGGGTGTGATAATAGCGCTTCAGACACTCAGCGCACGGCGCTTTTCTCTCAAAGACCGTGTAATTCCATTAGGAGCGGGCCTTGCACTCCTCGGATTTTTAGGCACCCACGGTGAGCGCACGGATCTAGGAGCACATCTTTTCGGCTTTATGTCAGGTCTGATCCTGGGACTACTCACAGGACAAATACTGAAGACATCAGGCCTTCCTTGTCTTAAAACGGACCATATTGTAGGAATGATCACATGCCTTGTGCCGATCCTGGCCTGGCTTGTAGCATTCCAATATTAAGGTGCCTGTAGATTTCCATGTTCAGAACTCCTTACCTCTGAAAATTACTGACTCTTATTATATTTCTATAAATGGAAGAGACCTCTTATGAACAGGACATCGTGTACACGGTAAACTTTTTAAAGCATGACCTCTCCAGTTTCTCCCTCTTTGAGTTCAAACACCCTGTCTTTAACCCAGATCCGAATCGGTCTTGCCTTGCCTGAGAGGGCTGTAATCTTCAGCCTGTCGGAGGAAATGTCCAGATCCAGCCAGTGCCCGCGATATCGAAGATGAAAGTGCACCTGCTTTATTTCCCTGGGAAATGAGGGATTCAGCCGCAGTACGTCACCATGTGTCTCCAATCCTGTATAACCACGTTGAAGCATATCTACACAGCCGGCCATAGCGCCCAAATGAACACCTTCCGGGGTAGTGCCGCCCTGAATATCGGCCACATCTGTTTTCAGAGCCTGGTTAAAGAGTTCCCACGAACGTTCCCTGTCCCGCCGGACAGCAACCCAGGAATGAACGATCCAGCTCAGGGACGAGCCATTGGACGTACGTTTCAGGTAGTAATCAATATTTTTGGGTATGGTTTCATATTCAAAGGGATATCCCAGTTGGTTGAACAGCTTATTCAGTTCCTCGGCGCTAAAAAGATAGAAGAGCATCAGGACATCGGCTTGCTTGGAGACCTTGTAGCGGTTTGGTGTGTCGTTTTCCGCCTCCAGGATACGGTCCAGGCGCTGAACGTTCCCGTATCTTTTCAGGTAACCTTCCCAGTCGAATTCCTCCAGGCGGTCATAACCCTCAAACTGGCTGATTATTCCGTCATCATGGAACGTCAACCGCATCTTGCGGCTCATCTTTTTCCATTTCTCCATCTCTGTCTCTTTTATGTCGAGCTTTTGGCATAGCTGTATGAATTGCTCTTCAGGAAGGATGTGAGGCAGATCAAGCGCACGGTTCATCACAAAGGTCACCATAATGTTAGTGTATGCGTTGTTGTTCAGGCCCGGCTTATCTGCTCCTGGATAGCTGTCATGATATTCGTCCGGACCCATGATGCCGCGGATCTCGTACCGGTCAAGCTCCTGATTATAGGTTGCTATACTGGCCCAAAAGCGTGCGATCTCCAGTATCATCTCCCCGCCGTAAAAGGACAAAAATTCCAGGTCGCCGCTGGTCTGCCAGTACTGCCATATATTGTAGACAATGGCGACGTTTATATGACGCTGCAGGCGCGAGTTATCCTGGATCCATCGGCCTGACCTCGGGTTGAGATGGACCTGCTGGGCTTCCTCTCTGCCGTTGCTTGCGCTTTGCCACGGATACATGGCTCCCTTGTAGCCCAGCTTGCGGGCGGCTCGCCGGGCCTCTTTGAGGCGGCGGTAGCGATACATGAGCAGACTTCGGGTAATCTGTGGGGCCCTGTAGTTAAGAAAGGGAAAAATAATCAGCTCATCCCAAAAGATGTGTCCCCGGTAGGCCTCGCCGTGCCATCCCTTGGAGGGTATCCCCACGTCAATGTCGATGGAGTGTATGGAAGAGCTTTGCAGAATATGGAAGCTGTATAAACGGATGTTTCTTTGTATATGATGGTCATCAGAAGAGACGTTTAATTCTCCCTTGACGTCAAACCTGCGCCATAGATGCCGCCAGGCAAGGACATGGGACCCGAGCAGGCCGGGGAAACTGCCGGCATCCGTAATTGCTTTCTCTGCCTCCAGGGTGCACTCAGAGATGGCCGGATCCCGGGAGGTAAACAATGAAACCGTTTTTTCTATGGTAACCCCGGTCCCTTTGGTGAGCTCCACTGTAAATAGCTGGGCAATATAGGCCGGCTTTTCTACCACAGTTCGTTTGATAGCCAGTGGTTTTCCGTCCCAGGATATTTCCGTTCTTGCACCCATCGCCACGTGCAACCCGGACTGGCTGGTACGTACTTTCAAAAGCATGCTGTTTTCATCGATCCGCCTGCTTTCCACCGGCTCCAGATGCTTGTTGCTCAGACTTTTGTAACGCTCTACGCCGGAGTTGGTGACCCGGCCGTCCAAGGCGGAGCGAATCTCCAATTCACCGGCCCAGTTCAACGGCGTAATAACTGTTTCCAGTGCAGTCACGTGTTTATCGCCGATATGGACCAGCCGGCATTGGAGCAGTCTCGTTTCCCGGCCCTTTGTATCCCGGAAGCGCACCGTCCGGTGAAGCACCCCTCTTTTGATATCCAGATGCTGGCGATAGAAAAGGATGTCCACTGCCTTTAGATCAAACCATTCTTCACCAGGAATACGGAAATTGAGGCAAAGCCAATTAGGCATATTGACCAGGTCCTCGTTCTCTATAGTCCGGCCCGCGATCTTGGTCTTGAGGCGGTTGTAGCCGCCAGCCAGGTAGGTTCCAGGATAGTGGACATCGTCTGCATCCGCCTCCGGCCCCGCCCCCCGGGTGGCGAAATAACCGTTTCCCAGGGTACACAGTGCCTCCCGCAGGCCTTCTTCCTCAGGATCAAAGCCCTCATAGGTCAGTGACCAGGCATTTCCATGTTCCAGTGCGGGCTTCAGTTTGCGCAGAAACATACGAACCTGATCGGGAGATTTCAGCCTGAACACAGCTTCCGTGGTCCGGGAATTTTCCCCCACCACAATGCCTATACCTTGCCCGGCAAGGGCCTCAAAGGCGTCCTCATCTGTAATATCGTCTCCTATATAAAAAGGAAAGATCCCCGGGCCGACAAAATTCAGGGTATCCAGAAGCCAAGAAATCGCCTTTCCCTTGTCCCAGTCAATATCAGGCCTGAGTTCATAGACCTTCTTGCCCTCTGCCTTGCGAAGCCCTGAATAATGATCCGCCGCATGGTCTACAACCTCTTCCACTGAACCAACGTGTTCGTCCCTGACATTACGGTAATGAACCGCAATGGTAAATTTCTTGCGCTCTACCTTGGCACCGGCGATATCTGCAAGTTGCTGCTTCAGGTCCTCTTCGGCCTCATCAAGGACCGGGAGGAGCTTTCGGGCTTCTTTATGCTTCATTTTGAGATCTTCCGGTCCTTTTATTTCAAAACCGTGGCTGCCGGCATAATAGATGTTTTTGACACCTACACGCTCTTTTACGTCTTTAAGACCTCTTCCGCTTATTATCGCTAAAGGGCATTGACCGGACAGGCTGGCAAGCGTTTTTCGCATATCTTCGGACAGGATGGCATCCTCGGGATGGGAGACAATAGGGGTCAGTGTGCCGTCATAGTCGAGAAAAACGACCACTTCTTTGCCTTCTATCTGCTCCCTGATTTCCTTAAAGGCGTCCAGGGCATGGGGCAGGTGCTTTATCTCAGCCGCTGTCTCTATTTCTGAAAGGTCCTCGACCACCAGGTCTGCTCCTGCTTCTTTCAACATCTTTTCCTGCCCTGCCCGGTCAACTCCGATAACCAGGCCAAAACCCCCTTTACTTCCGGCCTGGACCCCTGAAACGGCATCTTCCACTTCACGCACCTTTTTGGCTTAACATCCAGCCGCCGGGCGGACTCCAAAAAGATGTCCGGCTCGGGTTTGCCTGTAAGGTCAAGGCCCTCCGAGTCCATCCCGTCCACCTTTGCATCAAACAGGCCTGTGATATTGGCCCTATTCAGGATATCAGCACAGTTCTTGCTGGAAGAGACGATGGCGGTCTTAAGGCCTCTCTTTCTGAGCCGACCGATCAAGTCTATGGTGGATTCATAGACCTGCACCCCTTCACTTTTCAGGCGTTTCAAGAACAACCGGTTTTTCCTGTTCCCTAGTCTGCAAACCGTTTCTTCATCCGGTGAATCATCGGCATTGCCGTATGCAACCTCTATCCCGCGGGAGGCAAGAAAGCTCTTCACTCCTTCATAGCGGGGCTTGCCGTCCACGTATTTACAGTAATCGGCACCAGAATCAAAAGGTTCAAATGTTTCATCTTCGCTGTGTTTTTTTAGATATTCATCAAAGAGATCCTTCCATGCCGCGGCATGGATACGTGCTGTCCTGGTAACCACTCCGTCCAGATCAAAGACGACCGCATCATACTTATACATGGAAACTTGATATTTCTTATTACTCATTTCCGGTTTTCCTCTTTATTTATATATCCTACCTTTATAAACGGCAAAAACCAGTCCGCAACCGCTCTCAGCTCATTTTTCCCAACAGAGCCGGCTCTTACTCTTTGAAAATATTCTGTAGACTTAAGGCATTCTGTGCTGCATAGCCCTTTTCGTCATTGTCAAAATAACAAAATGCATCATATATTTTTTCTCTCCACCAGTTTTGTTCTTATAGGTCGCCTTTTTCTGGTTTCAAAACTAACTTGTTGCATTATCTCTCTTGCTCTAGTGGCAATTTCTGACAATTGAGGCCGCAAATTGTCCCCCTCTTTGTGCAGCTGGTTGAGTCGGCGCTGGCAACAAACGCCCAACTTCGGCCTGGTAGAGAAATGTTTCATAAGCAGGTGAGGCGGGCATGGAATATGCTATGAATCGTATGCGGACTATCTGTTAGCACATGATAAGGTCTATGATTTTATCGAAGAGCACCAGAAAAGTAAACAAGAGGGGCAGAGGAATGAAAAGAAATGACAAGGTTGTAATTTATCATGACCCGATAACAAAAAAGCGTCCCGAAGGAGAGGCTATTTTACTCAATAGGCTAGTTCAACAGTTTGACCAGGAGTATTGGGCGGTGAGATTCATGAACGGATGGGTTAGCTCAAGATGGATTAAGAAGAAAGGAGATTAAATGCTAGGTGCTATTAATTCAAACCGGAGGTAAGAGATTAGGGAACGCTGGTTCCGAATGAACTTTACAGGTACTTTGAACCTCTTCGAGTTCTTCAGCCGTAGCGTTCAGCTGTCGGCTGAAAGAGCAAGGTTAGGCATCCTTTGCTGAGTATTTCCAAGGATTTTCAGACCTATCGCGTTGGATATATTTCTGATAGTCGGAATACATCTTCTTGATGAGTTCTTTAAGTGTTGGTGTGCCAATAAAGGCCTCACTATGAATCCTCTCCTTTTCCAACCTTTCTTCGTCAACCTGTTTTCTATATTCTTCTTCGTCAAACGGACCCCACTTCTTTTCCAATTCCCTTTTTACGTGCTCCCAGGAAATTCCCTTCTTGTTACCGGCCTCAATCTCCTTCAGCCTCTCATCAAGCGCTGATCCTATGGAATCCTTTTTTCTGCCGTATCCCGGTTCAGGAATGTTGCCATAGTCAAGGACAGGCTGACCGAATGCCTCTGCCATCATCACCCATGAATGCCTTAGCTCTTCTACATTCTCTCCAAAGGGCTCTACCGGCTCTTGGGTGATGGCCCCAACATGTCCGTTCTCATCGTAGTATGCCTCATGTATGGCATAGGTGTAATCTACTCTTTCTTTCTTGTTTGCAGGATCAATATATGTATTCTTTTTTCGTACAACTCGATAGTTCCACATGCTTCACCTTGTCCGACAGATTCCTTTATCAGCAAAGGTCTGACGTATTTATGCGATGCCTAAACCGGCAGCAAAAAGCAGAGCGACGAGAAACGAAAAGCGGCGCTTTTTGCTGTCCGAGTTGATCCCATTGGTTATGTGTTTCTATGTTAAACTAATAGGATATGCTCTATTATGGTTTGAAGACTTTTAATTTCAAGTCTTTTATCAGTTTGAGATGTTTTGCATTACTCGAAACAAGGGTCATGTTATTTTCTACGGCAGTAGCAGCAATTATGGCATCTCCTGACCTTAAATTTGAAGATAAGATATATTCCTCTATATATATTGATGCTCTATGTCCAATATTCTCTGTGAAGGGAAGAACCATAAAATCATATGAGGTTACAAAATTCTTTACATATTTATGCTGTGTTTTGTCCTTGGCACCCTGTAAAAGTTCCATGTAGGTCTGAATAGACAGATATCTATGTTCAGTATTTTCCATAAGCCTTGCGGCTTTTTCATTCCCTCGTTGTACCCAAATGAAAATATCAGTATCAAATATCATTGTACCTTGCTTTTCTTAAATCATTAAGTTCATCCAGCACCGATTTTTGGGATTCTGTTGCCGACATACCAAAAAATGGATGGTCTTTGATTTTTTTAAACTCTTTGGCTTTTGCTGGCACAATAAACCCCTTCACCTTGCCATGATAGAGAATGGTTACCGTCTCGTTTCTGTCGAGTGCTTTAAGTACGTCATTCATTTTATATCTCAAATCAACAACAGTGGCTTTCATGGTGACCTCCATTATAATGTATAATTAAATTATGCAGTTTTTTGAGTAATTGTCAAGAATATAATGAAAAACTTAATGGGCAAGGAAGGGAGATAAGGATAATTTTCCAAACACATAATGCCTTGGGTAAGTTGCGCTGCCTTTAGCGTCAACTTTACCCAATTGTGTACGCCTGGCATGGGCGTGAACTTATGGGGTGTAAGTCCCCTGTATATGAACCCCGTTCCATCATTTTATGATGGTAACGAAAGTACTAGCCGAAGGCAAGCGCCTTCGCCTAGCTGTGGCGTCTCAAGAGGGCGTTACCGTGAGGTGGTGTTCCTGTCTGCCGACAGGCAGGTGAAAAAAGCTGGAGTGCAAAGCTATGAGCCGACCTGTCTGCGTGCGGACGCACAGGCAGGCCCGCATGCAGTGTGGGGAGGGGAGGAGAAAAACCTCCCCTTACCCGATTATGTCACCTTCACGCTATCTGAGTAGCTCAAAAAGCCCGAGGTTTGTTGCCCGTTTGTCAAATGTGAGCACACATTCGCAGCCCGAAAATCTCGCAGAGTACGCGATCAAAAGATCCGAAAGGTCCACTTTAGTTTCTCGTGCCGAAGAGACAAAGCTCAGAATTGCTGATCGTGCCTCAAACTCCAGAATGGGCATTAGTATAAGCTCATTAATGGAATCCAGTATCTCTTGTCTCGGAATCTCATAAACAGATTCCAACACCCAGACGGTTTCAAGGACAACAACCAGAGGTACGAACAATACTTCCTTGTCGGACTCCACCTGTTTGAATATCCTGTAAATGGCTTTGGCTTGTCGCTCGTCATCTCTCACGAGGAAACGAACCAGCACGTTAGTATCCAAGGCCTTCATTTGAAACTCGCCTGCATCTTCTGCCTTATCCCAGCGTCCATCTTCTCAACAGAAACGGGCTTCCTTCCCAGCTTGTGTAACCTGCCGAACACATCATCGACCTTCTTGGTGATAGGTCTAAGAAGCGCTTCTCTGCTTTGGGTGATGACAAATTCAACCTTGTCTCCTGCGTGCAACCGCAGAGAATCCCGAACTGCTTTCGGAATCGTTACCTGCCCCTTGCTTGTGAGTGTCGCTAATGCCATAGAAAGTCTTCTCCTTACTTTTATCCAATTTCTTACATCACAGTAAGACAGAATGGATTAGTAGTCAACTCTTTTTTTGACATAACGTTAAGGGTAACTTGCCGCTGCTTTTTGCGGTCAAGTTGTGTGCCGGGCAAGGCCCGGCTGCTAAATGGTGATGCGCGGGATTGTGACACAGGTCCCGAGCAAAGTCCATACCCAGCCTGACGGAGGCGAAGGGTAGCCAAAGGC
>JAJSZR010000026.1 GCA_030262715.1 Deltaproteobacteria bacterium | reverse complement strand
AATCAAGATCCCTGGCAGTATATCGCTCAAACGATAGCCCTTGGTAGAAAAGGCCTCGCTCCTTCCATAATCCCAGGGTAGAAATAGAGGGGGGGGAGTGAACGGTTACATCACACCCTGCAGCCCTTCCGGATGACGCGTGCAGTAGTCCAGAGCGACTATGCCGCCCAGACAGTGCCCCAGTATGAATAAAGGCGTATCAGATTTTTGCTGCTTAATCAGGTTTAGAAATGTACTTGTATCGTCTCGTATCTCTTTCCACGAGTTGATATAACCACGCTGGCCGGGTGAGCGACCATTGCCGCGAAGATCAAAGGCGTGGATATCGTAGCCGCGCGGGACGAAGTGATTCACGATATTCATGTAGCGGTCACTATGCTCTCCGATACCGTGAATGATTGCAATAGCTGCCTTGGCGTTTTCCTGGGTTTGCCAGCTTTGATAAAAAAGCTCTAGCCCACCCGCTCCCTTAAAAGTTCCTTCGCAGTGCTTCATTTTTTTGACTTAAGTTTGACAGTAAATGTGGATTAAAAAGTATAAGTGTTTGAAATTATTAGATCCGACTTGGCGAAATCTCCAAAGGAATCAAAATTGTAAGGTGCGATCACTTCTTTGCGCAGACATCCATTTCTTATATTTTTTAGTTAGCCCGGGAACCAATTTCCTAAAAGCAACAAGGCTTTTTCCCTGAACATCAAATATTTCTCTATTGTTGTCTCTGAAACATACATCAGGAATCATTTCATCCGATAATGCGTGTGCTGGCAATCTAAAGAAAGGCATCATATTCAGAACAGTCCTTTGCATCTTTGGCGTGTTATTGGATAAGCTAAAAATTTCTGTCATATAAGCAAGAACGGTTTCAAAGTCCAAATTTTTAGATGGTTGCCTTACGATATTATCTCCAAAAACGCCATCATCATCAAATACAACATCGGGTAATGACACGGTAAGGTCGTAAATCTTGGTTTTTGGATAAACATTACATTCTCCGATTTTGAAAATGTGCCCGCCCTTGCCGCTATTTTTTGATAACTCTTTTGCAAAAATGAGACTTTTTTCAAGGTCTTCTTCTGTGTCTCCCGGATAACCTGCAATCATGAAAATCGTTACTGGAATTTGATTCTTTACTGCTTCTTTGAATATAGCAATAGTGTTGGAGACATAATATTGATAATGATCTCTATCCCTGACCTTACCCATCCTTTTTAAAGTACTATAACTTGCCGATTCAAACCCAAGCGCTAACATCCCGCAAACGTCCGCAATCTCAGGAATGATTGAGGGATCCAGGACATCGCAACGAGTTTCAAAATTTGCCTTCATACCTATAGAGCGAAGTAAATGGAATTGATTAAAAGATTTGAAGAGTGCATCACTGACAAGCAGGGTATGAGCCTTGGTGTGTAGTGCCAAATTTCTCAAATCCTTTTGAATGATCTTTGAAGGTACTTTTTTCCTGATCGGTCGTATAAATTGTTCCATACAGAAATTACAGTGATAAGGGCATCCCCTGCTAAATGCGTAAGGCAAAATATCATATGCCAATGGATACCTCAATAACTCCAGATTGAGAAGCGCCTTGTTATTCAGATCAAAACGCACTCCTTTCTTTGTCAGATGCATATACCCGTTTTTTTTCCATGCCAAACCAGGGATATTTTCATCCAGGGGATTTTTGTCGCATTCCAAGCGTTTGATTATTTCAAGGGCTGGGACCTCGCCTTCACCGATTACGATCAGGTCTACCGCCTGAGTTCTGGAAAATATCTCCTCATAATAAATTGTGGGGAAATAGCCACCCAAAAAAATAAAAATATCAGGATCGTGGTTTTTAATGAGTTCACACAATTGGATAGTTTCTTCTGCCTGGGCGATAGCCGTGCATGAGATGCCAATGCCCCTTGGCTTTATTTCTGAAATTTCTTCTAAAAGTTCCTGGTATATTTGTTCTTTTCCTTCCATGGTAAGGGGTAAACCGTAATCCATGGATATGGAGACTATATTGATAGCGATTCCGGGCATGTTAGATTGAACAAAACTTGCTATCTCTATTAGAGGTAATGGGTAGGCGGGAACATACATACTTATGCTTTTGGACATCGGTTCAATAAAAAAAATCATAGCAAATCCCTCCTAATCACATCGTATTTCTAGTGAAATGTCGCAAGGCAGATTACTATGGTGGTTGAACAAGTCAAATCTATTGATTCCATGAGCCGAGAAGCTAAGTATGCTGGGAAAGCATCTTTAAAAATACTAAATGAGGTTATCGGTATTTTGGATGCCTACATATGTTAAGGCGCATGAAAAAAGAGGACAGATTTTCATCGCGTGATTTTTTGACATTACCCCTTAAACTATGGTAAGCGAAACACACTTAGTTTGATTTCACATCTTGGAGGTATGTTAATGTTTGAGATCTTAGAACGTCAGGATATGGCCGATGGCACAGTGGTCCTTAATGAAATCAGTGCGCCCCTGATTGCCAGAAAGGCTAAACCGGGGCAGTTTGTCATCCTGAAAGCAAATGAAACCGGGGAGCGCATTCCGCTCACCATGGCCGATACAGACACAAATAGGGGTACCATCACAATAATATATCAGATTGTTGGGAAGAGCACTGCCCTGTTTAAGTCACTTCAGGTAGGTGAGCGGTTTCAGGATGTGATTGGTCCCTTGGGTAAGCCTACTCATATTGAAAAACTGGGCACTGTTGTATGTGTTGGAGGGGGGACAGGTGTTGCTGTTTTGCATCCCATTACCCAGGGGATGAAAGAGATCGGTAACCATGTCATTGCCATTATCGGTGCCAGGAACAAAGATCTTCTTATCCTGGAGGACAAAATGAAGGCCTCATCTAATGAGCTACATGTCTGCACAGACGATGGATCATACGGCCATCATGGGTTTGTGACTGATGTACTCAAAGATGTCCTTGAAAAGGAGGCAGTTAAACTCGTTGTGGGAATTGGTCCTGTGCCGATGATGAAATTTGTGTGTAGTGTTACGGAAAAGTACAAAGTCAAAACTCTTGTTAGTCTGAATCCCATCATGGTGGACGGGACAGGCATGTGTGGTTGCTGCCGGGTGAGCGTGGGCGGTAAGACACGGTTTGCCTGCATAGATGGTCCTGAATTTGACGGGCATGAAGTTGATTTTGACGAACTTATGCAGCGCCTCCAGGCCTATAAGGAGCAAGAGTCTGTTGCATATGAAAAATACCTGCATGAATAAAATGGTAGTCGTTTAACGGCTTGAAATTTGAAATTGGAAAGTAGAAATTTGGGAGATTGGATATTTACAAAATGGCAGAAGAGTTATCAGATATGGTCTGGCACGATTTTGATAAATGGAACAAAACAGTACAAAAGCATGAAGGCCAAATTTCCAATTTCCAATTTCAACGTTCCGTGAACATTTGTGCGAACACAAGGTGTTATGGAGAGTAATATGACGGAAAAACCACCTAAAAAGAAAAAGATACCCAGGCAGCCCATGCCTGAACAGGATCCCCAGATCAGAAAGCGGAATTTCGAGGAAGTTCCATTGGGATACACAAAGGAACTTGCTGTAAAAGAGGCAGAAAGATGCCTGCACTGCAAAAACCCCTCTTGTATGGAAGGGTGTCCGGTGTCTGTTGACATACCGGGCTTTATCAAAAACATAAAAGAAGGTGAATTCTCTAAAGCTGTCCGGAAGATATGGGAAAGAAATGCACTTCCGGCCGTGTGCGGCAGGGTTTGTCCCCAAGAGATCCAATGTGAAGGAAGATGCATCCTTGGCAAAAAGGGAGATCCTGTAGCGATTGGCAATTTGGAGAAGTTCGTTGCGGATATGGAGCGGGAACACGGCAATGGAGAGCTCCCGCCCAAGAGTGATCCAACAGGGAAAAAGATAGCCGTGGTAGGGTCAGGGCCTTCCGGCCTGACTGTTGCCGGAGACCTTATTCTTAAGGGTCATGAAGTAACAATTTTCGAGGCCTTTCACAAGCCGGGCGGTGTACTCGTATACGGCATTCCGGAATTCAGGCTTCCCAAAGATATAGTTTATTCAGAGGTAAATACCCTCGAGAGGTTGGGGGTAAAAGTTGAATGCAATACAGTAATAGGAAAGACCGTTTCTCTGGATGAACTCTTTGAACAGGGCTATGATGCCATCTATGTCGGGGTGGGTGCCGGACTACCCAGGTTTCTGAACATCCCAGGAGAAAACCTGATCGGTATATATTCGGCAAACGAGTATCTGACCCGGGCCAATCTTATGAAGGCATACCTGTTCCCTGAATATGATACTCCCATCGCCAGAGGTAAAGATGTCGTTGTATTTGGAGCCGGAAATGTGACTATGGATTCTGCGCGGACTGCCATGCGTCTGGGTGCTGACAGGGTGCGCATCGTTTATCGCAGATCCCGGGATGAAATGCCTGCTCGATCCGCAGAAATTCATCACGCAGAAGAAGAAGGCATTGAGTTCTTTCTTCTCACAGCTCCGATCCGGTTCCTGGGAGATGAAAATGGCCGTCTGACAGGTGTAGAGTGTCTCCAAATGAAATTGGGTGAGCCTGACGAATCAGGGCGACGGCGTCCTATACCCATAGAAGGCTCCGAGTTCAAACTGGAGTGCGATATGGCAGTTATTGCGGTTGGAGCAGGGGCCAATCCCCTTTTGACCAAATCCACTGAGGATCTGAAGATTAACAAGTGGGGTTATATTGTTGCAGATCCTGAGACAGGCAAGACCATGAAAAAGGGAGTATGGGCTGGTGGAGATATCGTTACAGGTCAGGCGACGGTCATTTTGGCCATGGGGGCGGGAAGAAAGGCCGCTGATTCCATACATCAGTACCTTACATGGGGATGGTAAAAAACCTCTTTGTGCCAAAAAGACAATTGCCAGGTTGCTATATCAAGGGGTTATTTGCATCTCGGGGACGGGCATTGTACTTACTTTATGGAGTCCTTAAGGACGACCATGAAGTATTTATTGTTGCTCCTCCTGATAGCGAACATATGTAGTGGGTCTGCAATTACCCTTTTCGGATCGGCTCTAAGTGGTATACTGCAGACTGTGTTGAGCTTGCAGTACATGAGTTAATCAAGGAACCTATTGATCTGGTCATTTTAGGAATTAATCAAGGTGCTAACCTTGGTATAAACGTCCTGTATTCAGGAACAGTTTCGCTGCTACAGAAGCAGCTATACTTGAGATAAAGTCTGTGCTATTTCCCTTGACACATATCGAGACCCTGACCTTTGCTTTACTGCCGATACTCCTATCAATTTCGATCTTACGTTTTATTTGATCTTAAATTCTCTCCCTACACCGCAAATTTAGTGTATTTCATTTCTGGATGATCGTTCGGGAGTTGCCAGAATTTATCTTTAGTTCCGACATTTTATAGCTATTGACAAGTTATGATTCTTTTTGTATCTATATTGTTGAGTTTATTAATTGGCTGATCCGCGTCTAAAGCAACTTTGAGTACATTGTAAAGTATTTAAAGTATTAAATTTAGGAATTAGAAATTAAAATCAATACCTTCAATCCATAAATTCACCATTCCCTTTGATATAATCGGTGGGGAAATGGAAATTCCTATACAATAAATATACATTAATATTTCAAAAAAATCAGAAAGGAGTTTATCATGACCGGGAGAAAGAGAAGCAGGCCCTATATTGTAGATGACGTACGATATGTGCATAAGCATTATGCCGAAATGACGGCTTCTGAGATAGCCGACAAGCTTGGTATCAGCAGATTCCAGGTATCAAAGATTGTCAGTGAGCTCAGGAAGCACATAGATATGCCTAAGAAGACTGTGCGTCGGCCTAATCCAATTCTCAAGTTTTTAGAAGAAGAGGGCATTAAGCCAAAAGAGGTAACTAAAACAAAGACTACTAAAGGGAAGAGTAAGAAGTCTTAGTATTCACACTATATCTGTAAGAATTAATGCAGCTGTGTCAAATAATGATGCAGCTGCTTTTTTAATCCGCAGATTTCACAGATTTTTGTGATGCCCTGTTTTGTGTAATATCTGCCGATTGTATATCCTGTTGATTGAGATGGCATGGCGTGTTAGGCTAATGCGGCCTCGAGGTGAAGATGTATCCGTTGTGAAGGAGTCTGATTTATGGAATATGAAGCAGTAATAGGTCTTGAGGTCCATGTTCAGTTGCAGACTGAAACGAAGATTTTTTGTTCCTGTTCAACTACATTTGGTGCGCCACCCAATACGCATTCATGTCCGGTGTGTATGGGTATGCCGGGAGTTCTGCCTGTGCTTAACAGGAAAGTAGTGGAATTTGCCATGAAAATGGCACTGGCTACCCATTGCAGAATAGCCCCTTTCAACATTTTTGCAAGAAAGCACTATTTTTATCCTGATCTGCCCAAGGGCTATCAAATTTCTCAATATGAACTCCCCCTGGCTGAACGCGGTTGGGTCGAAGTCACTATAAATGGAAAGGCCAAAAGGATCGGCATTACGCGCATCCACCTGGAAGAGGATGCCGGCAAATTGATACACGATGAAAACAGGCCGGTTAGCTATGTGGATTTTAATCGGACAGGTGTGCCTTTGATTGAAATCGTGAGCGAGCCTGATATTCGGAGTCCTGAAGAAGCTGCTTTATATCTCAGGAAAGTCAGACAGCACGTCCGTTATCTGGAGATCAGCGACGGAAATATGGAAGAGGGCAGTCTGCGCTGTGATGCCAATATCTCCTTGAGACCCAGGGGCCGGAAAGACTTTGGCGTCAAGGCAGAGCTCAAGAATATGAATTCTTTCCGTCACGTGCAAAAGGCCTTGGAGTTTGAGATAAGGCGCCAGACAGCTCTTTTGCTTGATGGTCATGAGATAGTACAGGAGACCTGTCTTTGGGATGTGGCCAAGGGTGTTACAGTCCCAATGAGGGGTAAAGAAGAGGCCCACGATTATCGATATTTTCCTGACCCGGATTTGGTTCCGGTCGAGATTGATAATGACTGGATGGACAGTATAAAGGCGGAAATGCCTGAACTGCCTGATGCAAAGTGCGCTCGCTTTAAGGAGCAATACGGTCTTTCAGACTATAACGCAGGGGTCCTTATAACCTCAAAGTCCTTGGCTGATTACTTTGAGGAATGCGTAGTCCTGTTTCCTAGCCCAAAGATTGTCAGCAACTGGATAATGGTAGAATTGCTCCGTCTTCTAAAACAGGAGGATCGGGAAATTGAGGATTGTCCGATATCTCCTGCCGGCTTGGCAGAGTTGCTCAAGCTGATAGACAAAGGCACTATTAGCGGTAAGATGGCAAAAGATATCCTTGAACAGGCATATGATTCAAAAAAGAGTCCTAAAAGGATCGTGGAGGAACAGGGGCTTGCCCAGGTAAGTGACGAATCCACCCTCAGTGCCGTGGTTGATAAAGTAATGGAGGCCCACCCAAAAGAGGTGGAAAAGTGCAAGGCCGGAAAGACCAAAATTCTGGGTTTTTTAGTTGGACAGGTTATGAAGGATACAAAGGGACAGGCCAATCCCAAAAAGGTAAACGAGCTGTTGCGAAAGGCCCTGGGCCTTTGAAAGACATCACTGCCGAACGTAACGACTTGCCCTTGAGTCTGCTTCAAGGCGAAGGTAATACGTCTGTAGTGCCATTCCGCTGGGAAAGGCGCATTCTTTATTTGTTAGACCAGAGATTATTACCGCATGAGGAGACCTGGCTTGAGTATAGATCTGCAAGAGATGTTGCACAGGCTATAAGGGATATGGTAGTGAGGGGAGCACCGGCTATAGGGATCAGTGCCGCTCTTGGCATGGTTTTGGCCGCTTATGGACTCAAGGATAAAGACAGGGATTTTTTTGCAGAGAAATGGCTGGACGAAGCGGCTTTCATACTCCAGGCCCGGCCCACGGCTGTGAACTTGAAGTGGGCGGTAGAGAGGCTAAAAAAGCTTGTGCGCAGGCATTCTGAGTTGAACCCGGACGATCTCGCAGCCATTTTGGAAAAGGAGGCCATTTCTATTTGGACAGAAGACGTAAAGGCCAACCTGGCCATAGGATTTCATGGCCAGGCCCTTTTACCGGAAACGGGCGGCGTGCTCACTCACTGTAATGCAGGTGGCCTTGCTACCGGTGGATATGGAACGGCACTTGGAGTTATCAGGGCTGCCCGTTCTGAGGGCAAGAAGATTAATATCATTGTCGATGAGACTCGTCCCTGGCTCCAAGGTGCCAGGCTTACCGCCTGGGAGCTTATCAAGGACGGTATAGCAGTTACTCTGGTTGTAGATGGAGCCGCAGGTTTTTTGATGCAAAAAGGGCAGATCAAGGCAGTGGTGGTTGGGGCCGATCGCATTGCAGCCAATGGTGATGTTGCCAACAAGATCGGGACTTACACTATAGCTGAACTTGCCAGAGCTAATCACATCCCTTTTTATGTGGCTGCCCCTGTTTCCACTATTGACCCTGTCACTCTGTCCGGAGATCAGATCCCTATAGAAGAGCGTGGGTCCCGAGAAATTACCACCTTTGCCGGAAAGGAGATTGCTGCACCGGGTGTGGAAGTTCACAATCCGGTCTTTGATATTACTTCTCACCATCTCGTAACTGCAATAATCACCGAGTTGGGTGTACTTACCCCGCCATATGGTCCTGCTATTTATGCCTGCTTCTCTTGAGCATCTTGTCCGGCTGGTTGCAAATTTTTTTGATTCCTTCACTGCTGCCCTGTTTATCCGCAGTGACCAGAGAGATAATCTCCACTTAGTGGCATGGGAGAGTCTCAGCCCTTATGTAGTGCCCGGATGCAATATTGGGGTTGGTCAGGGGCTAATAGGCTGGGTTGCACGGGAGGGAAAAAGGCTGCATGCAACCCATTTCGATAGAGATACCAGGACACTTGGTATTTACAGTAGAGACGTTGATATAAAGGCATTTCTTGCAGCCCCCTTACTAGGCAACGCAGGGGTCTTGATGGTCGACAGTAAAAATCGTTATTCTTTTCCTGAAAAGAAACAGCGCATCTTAGAAGATTGTGCAATAGTTGCTTCTGATTTGTGGTATTCATGGAAAAGCAACCGTGAACTCCAGCTCTATCGTCGTTGGAACAAATGGCACCATGGCCTTTCAGGAAAAATAGAGCATCTGTTAACAAGCCTGAAGGAATTGTTAGGACTTAAGAGTGGTCTTGTGGCCTTTCATGAAAAGGACAAGAGTGTTTTTATAATTAAGGCTACCATCGGACTGCCTCAAGAGATTAGTCTGGAAGGTCAGAATTTTAATATGAGGAAAGGCCTTGTCGGTTGGCTTTTGAGATACAGAAAGCACTTGATTCTTAGTCGTTATGGAGCGGATAAGCACAAGTCTTATTTTTTATGGCCTGGTGAGCCCTTTGATAGAGGTCCTGTGGTGATAGGGCTCTTTCAGCCAATTGAAGCAGGTGCGTTGGTGTGGATACTCACCGGAGATACAGACTTGTCAGGTTGGCCGGGAGGTCTTGCCGAACTCCTGGTTTTTTCTCTTGATCAAGTCTTTTCTGGGGAGGGAATGCTGTGACATTTAAAAGCCTTAGGGGCCTGATAAAACAGGACCTGGCTATGGATTTGGGCACTGCCAACACCCTTATTTATGTTCAGAGAGAGGGGGTGGTCCTGAATGAACCTACTGTAATTGCGTGTTCAAGTGACGGTTTGGTAATTGAGGTAGGGCTTGCTGCAAAAAAGTATCTGGGCCGGACTCCTGAAGGTATTACGGCTGTGCGTCCTATGAAAGACGGAATCATAGAAGATTTTGATGCAGTAAGTCAGTTAATCAAGGTTTTTTTGAACCGTGCGCAAGAACGAAAGGGGATCTTCTCCCCGAGGGTAGTGGTTTGTGTGCCTTCTAATATCACTCAGGTGGAAAAACGGGCTGTACTTGAGGCAGCTCAGGATGCCGGGGTCAAGAAAATATTTCTATTGGAAGAAACAATGGCTGCTGCTATAGGCGCGGGTCTCTCTGTCCATGGAGAGGAACCGCAGATGGTAGTGGATATAGGCGGTGGCACAACTGAAGTGGCGGTAATAGCTAAGTGGTCGTATTCACACTGCGAGACTTTACGAGTGGCAGGGGATGAATTTGACGAGGCCATCGTCCGCTGGCTGACCGAAGAACGTGGTCTGGTAGTGGGTATGACTACTGCGGAAACTATTAAATGGGAGATAGGGTCGGTCTGGGATGACGAAAACAAACTGAATCTAGAGTACAAAGTGGGTGGAAAGCATTTTCTGCGAGGGGTACCAGTAACGGCCGTAATTACCTCCCGGGAACTGATGCCTGCTTTGGAGAAGCCGCTGTATGCTATTTCCAAGATGGTGGAGGATGTGCTTGATGTTTTGTCTCCAGATACCAGGGCCTCGATAGAAGCCAACGGCATAACATTGACAGGAGGTGGGGCTTTGCTGAGAGGCATTATTCAATTTTTGAGTTTGAGGACCGGCCTTACGTTTCACCTTACAAGTGATCCGCTGACAACTGTGGTCCAGGGTGCTGGGCGGACAATCGAGGCCTTTAAGGATTACGAAAGGGTTTTTATTAATTAGAGGTATTTATGGCATCCTTCATTCATCAGTTTACACTTTTTTCGAAAAAGCGTGTATTATCGAATTGAATGCCGATGTCGAAACTGGAAATTTGAAATTTGAAATTAGGTAACGCATCTACATCTTTAGTATTTTTTCCAATTTCCAATTTCCAATTTCACTGCCAAAATACAAGATCAACAAAGTGTAAACTACTTTTGACTTGTCGTGAAGGATGCCCGGTATTTATTCTTTTTTCGTTTTCTCGTGAAATATTATTTTGTTACCTCCTGCTTTTTTTGCGGCATACATTAAGTCATCAGCTTTGCGTATAAATTCGTTAATGTCTTCGCGCAATCCCATGTTTGTTCTCCTGAAGCAGGAGATACCTAAGCTAAGTGAAGTCTCACCTATGTCCTCTTTCAGGTAATTAAGCCGTATACGTTCTGCTATTTGTTTTACCTGCTCTGTGCTGGCCAGAGGAACCATTACTGCGAATTCATCTCCTCCATAGCGAAAGGGAGTATCAACATTACGCCTAATGGAATTACTCAGCACATTAGCCAAGCGCTGGAGTACCTGGTCTCCTGCCTGATGCCCCAAGGTATCATTCAGCTTCTTTAAATTGTCCAAGTCTAATATAATTAGAAAAAGAGGATAGTTTTGGCGGATAGCCCGCTGAGCTTCCTCTTCCAGCTTTTTATCGAGAAAGCGTCTGTTGTAAAGGTCTGTAAGGGCATCTCTTATGGAGAGTCGTTTCAGCAGTGCCCTGTATCCACGTTCCCTGATTATCCTGTTGAGTTTGGCCTCTAACTCGTCCAGGTTAAAGGGTTTTCGTATGAAGTCGCATGCTCCGGCTTTAATGACGTCAGTATAACTAATATCTTGATTATATGCTGTTATTACTATTATATCGGTTTCAGGCCAGAGTTTTTTGATTTCCCGAATAAGCTCCATTCCATCCATTTTGGGCATCAGGAGATCAGTGATTACGATGGTGGCAGAGGACTCCTTCAGCAATGACATGGCCTCCAGACCGTCACCTGCTATACGATATTGATACCCCAAACGGGAAAGGAATTCTGCCAATAAGTTTAAGATAATAGAATTATCGTCAACAATCAGGAGTTGTTGAGTTTCTTGTGGCAGGTCTTTTGAGATAAAATCTATCTGGCTTTCAGATGATCCTGAAGTTTCAGACAACATATCCTCCGCGACTGTATAATTCTATAAGGTTATCTTGAGTCAAGTTGATTTTAATTCCTAAATTTAGTATTATTTAAAATTTAGTGTTATTTATAACATAATTTATAGAAAACAAAACAAAATATTTTTGATTTGAATGAAGGGCTACATAAAAATAACTTCGTTGATTTTGATTCGCTTCTTCGCTAAAATTATAAGAGTCTTTAAGTTAATATTCTATCTCAATCAAGGTATGTTTCTTCGAGCCAAGTATATAGATGAACTTAATAATTGGCAATAGTCCACCGGTCAGACGCATCAAGGATCTGATCAATCAGGTGGTGGATACCGATTTAAGCATACTTATTTGTGGGGAAAGCGGCGTAGGTAAAGAGCTGGTTGCCCGCACTCTGCACGAGCTTTCTTATCGTAGGGATCATCCTCTGGTCAAGGTTAACTGTGCTGCGCTGCCAAGCGAACTTCTGGAGAGCGAACTGTTTGGTTATGAGCGTGGTGCATTTACCGGGGCAGTACAGCCAAAGCCGGGGAAATTCGAGTTGGCCGATGAAGGGACCATATTGCTGGACGAAATCGGCGATATGCCTGTTGCACTGCAGGCAAAACTTCTACAGGTATTACAGGATTCCGAATTTGCTCGTGTAGGGGGTGTGAGGAATATTTGTGTCAATACCTGGATGATATCAGCTACTAATCACGATCTTGATGAGGAGGTAAGGAAAGGAAAATTTAGAGAAGATTTCTATTATCGAATCAATATTATAAAGATAGTGGTGCCACCCCTTCGGGACAGAAAGGAAGATATTCCATTCCTTCTTGAACACTTTATCCGAAAGTACAGAAGCATGTCTAAGGGCAGAATAATTGATATCTCCAGCAATCTGGAAAAGGCCTTTACTGAATATCATTGGCCGGGAAATGTTAGGGAGCTTGAAAACTATGTGAGAAGGTTAATAGTACTTAAGGATCCTGATCTGCTTGAAAAAGAGATTCTAGAGTCTATAGGCCGGCAGACTTCGGAAGATCGTCCTGTTGCTGAAGTATGGACGCCAGATGAATCCATAATAGATTCCGTACTCGATAACTGCAGACAAGAAATGCAGACAAGGTTCCCATCTTTAAAGAAAATCCGAAAAAAGAGCTTGGCCCGTATTGAAAAGGTGGTAATAGAGGAGGCCCTTAAGCGGACCAAAGGAAATCGTAAACAGGCTGCTCAACTGCTACAGATAAGCTACAAGGCACTTCTCTATAAGATAAAGGATTTTGGGGCGGAAGTGCCGGCCAGATGTTCATATGATGATAGCCTGGAGCTAAAGCTGCCAAAAGAACTGGAGTCATTTATATGAATTTTTTAAAGTTGTAATGCAATAGAAAAGCTTTTCCATTTGTGGAAAAGCTTTTCTCACTTTATTAAAGAGAACTAGATATCAGGCTGCGTTCCCAGTATTAAATTGTAAAAAAGAGATTTTGTTTTGGCATCTTATTTGCGAAATATAGCAGATAGAATATTTTTCCCAACATTTCAGTTTTCCATTAGGAGGCTCTGTGCAGCAAGGAGTTCATGGAGAGCGGCGTCGATTTTTTCGAATGCCGTTAAATGCGCCTTTATGTTTGAAAACAGAATTCCTTGAATCTGTAATGGGTGTAGCTTCCACTGATCTGAGTCCATATGGCATACAGATTGAGTCTGATACCCCTGTCAGTCTTAATGAGACTGTGAATCTCTGGCCCAGTGAAGAAGGCCTCAAGGCCGATTATGTTGCGAAAGGACAAATTAGGTGGGTTAAACAAGAAAAAGGCAAGTTCAGGAGTGGAATAGCCTTTGAAAACGTAGTTGATTGGCCCTTTTCTATTTCTGATCTTGTTAAAGGATTTGAGGCTGACCTCAGCCATTCAATTTATTTTCAATACTTTTTAGACAGTCTGGATGACGGTTTTCTGATCTTTGATCCCAATCTCGATATTGTTGCCTCCAATATTAATCAGCCGTTTTGCCTGCCAAGAAATCCTGAAAAGCTCAAGGGGAAACATTTTGTAGAGGTTAGCCCACTATTTAAGAGTTCTAAAGGAGAAGGTTCTTTTAAAAAACTATTAGATAAAGCCCTGGCTAGTAAAGAAGAGGTCAGGGTAAGTGCTTTTCCGTGCGATTTACCGTGGTTAACTGATCCGGATAGTCATAGATATTATAATATTTGGCTTTTGCCTTTACTAAGTCCTGATGGAACAAAAGGTTTGGTTTTACGCAGTCGCGATGTCACTGCACTGCGCCATCTCAAGGATAGGGAAAAAGTCAGGGAAGAGACCTTTTGGCAACAATACAGGTATTTCACCCTTGGTCAACTGTTCGATGATCTCTTTGAGGATATTGCAAATCCTTTATCTGCAATAATGGGGCGTCTTGACCTTATGATTCAAAAAATGTCCAGCATTAAAACTCCCTTAGACAAAGCGCAGATCAAGGTTTGGACCTCTGATATCGAGTCAATTCAGACTATAACAGGTCAAATGACGAAATTTTGTCGGGTTATTACTCGTAGAAGGAATAAGGAGACAATAGGAGTTGCAGTGCCGTTTTCTTTGAACAGCCTGATAGAAGATGAGCTAAAAATTCTGGATCTTCATTCCTTTTTCAGGAAAATAAAAAAGCATGTATCATTATCTCCTGGCATTCCGCCACTTCATGGATATTATTCAGAGTGGGCCAATGTGTTTTTAGCCCTGTGTCAAGTAATGATGAGGCAGATGTCAACCCTTGATAATATGGAAATGTGGATTCAGACTCTCCAGGAAGATGGAGACTTGGTCCTTCACATCAGCCACAACGGTAAGGCCATGAATTTGTCCTTAGATAGGGATCCTGCCCTTAATATTTTGCGGCTCTTGAAAAAGAAATATAGAGTTAATGTATACGTTTCAGGTGATTCTGGTTTTCAGACAGTGACCCTTAAGATGGCGGCATCAAAGGTGCAGGAATCGCCGGTTGACTTCATTTTCTGAGATAATCCACACATTTATTTTGTTAAATTTCTGCGAACAGAGGACTTGAGATCATCTAAGTTGAAGGACTTGACTATATAGTCATCTGAGGCCCACGATGCCAAATCCTGTTTGTACTCAGGATAGGCGGAACTTATGATGACAGGTATCCTGGGCTTTTTCTGTTTCATTTGACGCAGTACTTCTATACCGTCCATGCCAGGCATATTGAGATCCAGGATGACAAGATCCGGTTCCAGAACGTCAAAGGCCTTAAGGCCCTCTTCTCCGCTCATCGCCGAGTGGACTTCGTAGCCTTCTTCTTCCAGCTCTTCCTTGTAGAGGAGATGAATACTCTCTTCGTCATCAACTACGAGTATTTTTTCTTTATTCATAGATCACCTTCCTGGCTGCTTACTATTAATATTGATTATCCAGCAAATGATTTGATGCAGATAGTAGTACTTCATTAATCTAAATTGATTTCTTTGAGAAACTGTGCGGACTCTTCAGGCGGGGTAGGATTGATATAAAATCCGGTACCCCACTCAAACCCTGCTACCGTGGTAACCTTGGGCATTATTTCTATATGCCAGTGATAATACTCTAGGGAAGAATTACGTATTGGAGCCGTGTGCAACATATAATTGTAAGGGACCCCGGGAAGGGCTTTGTCAAGGCGCCTCATTGTCTCCAGAAAAAGGTCTGTCAATGAGTGGAATTGATTATCGTCAATGGAAACATAAGAGGATTGGTGTTTCTTAGGCATCAGCCACATCTCAAAAGGCGAACGGGGTGCAAAGGGGCAGATCGTGATAAAATCATTATTTTCACATGCTATTCTTATGTCTTGGGACTTTTCCTGACGGATGATGTCACAAAAGATACAGCGTTCCTTAAATTCATAATAGTGCAAACTGCTTTGGATCTCTTCCTGTATCCGGTGAGGTACGATAGGAAGAGCAATAAGCTGGGAATGTGAATGCTCTAAAGAAGCACCTGCAGCACGGCCAAAATTCTTAAAAACTATTATGTAGCGAAAGCGGGAATCTTTTGCCAAATCTACCATACGGTCCCTGTAGGCCCAGAAGGTCTGGATGAGCTGTCCATGTGACATCATGGGCATAGTTTCGTCGTGCCTGGGAGTGTCTATTATAACCTCATGGGCACCGATGCCATTCATTTTATCGTAAATACCTTCGCCCCGTTTGTCCAGATCTCCTTCTATAACTAGTGCGGGGAATTTGTTCGGAACTACCCTGAGGGTCCAGCCGGGTCCATTGGGTAAATAGTCCGGCCGTCCATAGGCCAGGACTTCCGGCGGAGTGGTATGCTCATTCCCAGGGCATAAAGGACAGAACCCGCCCTTGGTCTTATCTTTTTCAATGACAAAGTCGTAGGGGCGTTTTCCTCTTTCCTTGGCAATAATAACCCATCGGCCTATGATTGTATCCCTGCGCAGTTCGGGCATTTGGAATCCCTCAAACCAGCCAGAGCCTGCGTTCAAAGTCCTTATCAGGTACTTGAAGCACTATATAACCCTCCCGAGGCCATCTATTTCTCACCAATTTATTTTTTATTGTTTCAACATAAAAGGTTAATTCATCTTTGGGGTTGGAATCCAGGAGTGCAAAAGGTATTGCCGCCTCTGCCAGCTCATTTACAGCGCACTTTACACCTGTTTCGTGGGGATCAAGGGCCATTTCGTTTTTTAAAAGCCTGAATTTTTCATTAAGGTGGTCTGTAAACCGGCTGAGAATCAGTTCAATAGTTATTATAGCCTTAGATGAGATGGTTATCCTGAGGCCGAGATCCGGCTCCCAGGCATCAAAGCTACTTTCTCTGGGATCTATCCTTATGTAGAGCCTTTCAACATCAAATCCATAGGCAATCTCAGCCAGAGAACTTGCCCCGGAATGCATGGCCCCCCCTTGGCCTCCCAAGGTTAGTGATCCTGCACCTCTCCACTCCCAATAGTAACTCAAATGTCCATCAATTTGGGGGTGTATAAAACACGTTGGTTCAGTAGTAGGTATTGCTGGTCTTGGAATTCTGATCGGATTCAGCAGTTCATCAGGAACTGTTATATAAAGGCTCTTATAGGCCTTTTTAAGATGAGTCCGGAAGAGCTGATCAAATCCATAGGCATAATCAGTCTCAAATTGGTCTCCATACCACCAGAACCAGTCACTGCCTTCAGCAGCAAAAACAGATTCCATAGCCGCATTCAAGGTCTTTTCAGTTATGTTTTCCCGTTTCTTAGCATTATCGACGGCCTTTCTCGCACGACCAAGGGTTTCCCACGCCCGGTTTTCTTCCTGCCCACCGATCCAGATGCCGAAATCATGGTTTATCCAAGAGCCTGTATACAGCCATGGCAAGGTGCATGTAGGCGGATGGTCCTCCAGATATTGACCAATGGTCACAAGTTCGAGCATTGGTTCTTTGATAATTGCATCATATAGGCCTGTCAAGAAGGATTCACCACCATCCTGGTAATACTCCCAGGGATTTTCTCCATCCAGAATTATAGCAACAAAAGGGGAACGATCCATTCCCTGAAGGCCGTTACAGATTTCCTTTAGCCTGGAGACAAAGTCAGTGATTGCAGCCTGAGGATGGTTTTTCTGATAAACGAAACCTATCAGATCTGAAAGCTTATGGTGGCGAAAGACCATGTCTGTGTGGCAGCCATTTATTTCCACTCTATAAGGCTGGAATAGACTCTGAGGTTCGTTTTTCTCAAGCGAGTTGTATAGGATGGCTTCGTCTGTTGCTGTCCAGGAAAACCCGGTTTCCTCAATGAGAGGGATAAGCTCAGGGGCAACGGAGCCTTCCGATGGCCAGAGTCCTATAGGGGTCTTCCCTAAGACCTCATTACAGTAATGCCTACCTCTTTCCAGTTGTATTCTGGCGTCTTCCGGGTAAGTAAATCGCAAAGGGAGTCTGGTCTCTGGCCTGGGCCTTTTCCCAAGATCCGTATCGATTAGCAGTGGGAGAATAGGATGATAGAATGGACTGGTACTGATCTCTATCTGTCCTTCGATCCATTTTGAACTATAATGGGGAATAAGTCCTTTCATGAGTTCAAGATGGAAGTCCAGGAGATCCATCTTTTCTTCTTCGCTGAACAACTGTCCTTTTTGAAAAAGAGAGCTTATCAATGGATGATTTCTCGAGGAAAAGCCGACCCAGGTAAGATTAAACCAGACCTGAAGATCTAAATAGTCCTGAGTTGAGAATTTCTTTCTCACTTGGGAGGAATAAGATGGGCCAAAGTCCCTTCCTCGCAACTCCAGCAGTTGCAGGTACCTCTTATGGGGTTCTACCATAGTGGGCCATTGGCAGCTGAAAAAATGTGTCAGGATGAACTCCTTGTCTGAAGGAGAGAGCTCGATGGCAGGGCAACGGCTCAGTTCCAGGAAGTCGTCAGTTTTGCCCTGTATATAAGACTGGATTTGGAGAAGAAGGGATGGAACAAGGTTAAAAGTTACCTTTGCCTCAGGCCGGGAGTCCAGACATGCTATCATGTCAGAGTAAGCCTTGACAGCATGGAGCCTGACCCAGGGCATCGCAAAGCGATCCCTTGTCGGGTCAAGGTACAGAGGTTGATGCATATGCCAAAGGAAGGCAACATTTAACTGCAGCATTATAAGCCTTTGGCCTTTTCCTCCCTCTCCTGTTTGGACTTGCATTCAATGCAACGGGTTGTAACAGGTCTGGCCGTCAGGCGTTTAACCCCGATTTCTTCACCACAATCCTCACATATACCATAAGTCCCTTCTTCGATCCTCTCTAATGCCTTATTGATCTTTTTTATGAGCTTTCTCTCTCTATCTCTGATGCGCAGCTCAAAACTACGATCAGACTCTATGGACGCCCGATCTGTTGGGTCAGGAAAGTGGTCGTTCATGTCAGTCATCTCTTCCAGGGTCTTGTCCGCTTCCCCTAAAAGATCATCGAGTTTTTTCTGGAGTAGGCTGCGAAAATATTCCAGTTGGACCTGTTCCATGCTAGTATTCTCCTCAGAACTTTCTTTTCCAGGTTCCGCTCTTTCCGCCGGTTTTATAATCCAATTGTACTTTTTCAATAGTTATATTTTTCTCTGCTGACTTGCACATATCGTAAATAGTCAGAGCAGCAACTGAAACTGCTGTTAGTGCTTCCATTTCTACGCCAGTAGCGCCTTTTGCCTTTGCTCGTGCCAAAATTTCTATGGCATTTTTCTCTGAGTCCGGAGTGAAGTCAATCTCTATTTTTTGCAAAGTTAAAGAGTGACAAAGGGGAATCAGGGTTTCTACTTTTTTGGCAGCCATTATCCCCGCTATCCTGGCTACAGCAAGGACATCACCTTTGGAGATTTTACTTTCAATAAGAAGATTAAAGGCATCAGGTCCTATTATTACCCGTCCTGAAGCAACCGCTTCCCTTTGGGTCATAGGTTTTGGGCTTACGTCCACCATGTGGGCCCGGCCTTTTTGGTTCAGATGAGAAAAGGAATCCTTGCTCAAGACGTCCTCTCCTGGCTGGAGTGCCCATGTGCTTCGGATCGTCTAAACAGTTTATGAAAGAAGCCTCCTTCTTTTTTTTCTCTTTCGATATCAGCGAATTCCTGAAGCAGGGCACATTGGCGCTCTGTCAACTTGGTTGGTGTTACAATAGCAACTTCAATTATCTGATCCCCGGCCCCAAATCCTCTAAGATCAGGAATACCAAGTCCTTTCAGCCTGAACTGCTCTCCTGTCTGGGTCCCTGCTGGAATTTTTAAGTTACGGGGTCCATCCAGGGTGGATACTTCAATTTCGTCTCCCATAGCCGCCCGGACAATAGAAATAGGAAGGCGGAGATATATGTCATTGCCATGACGTTCGAAAAGGTCGTGGGGTTTTACATGGATTACTATGTAGAGATCCCCCCTGGGCCCACCCCTGAGACCGGCTTCACCCTCCCTCCTCAGGCGCAGTCTTGAGCCTGTATCTACACCTGCAGGAATACGTACCCTCACCTTGTGTCGTTCTCGGACTCTGCTTTGACCTTGGCATGTCTTGCAGGGGTTTGTGATAATTGTTCCGCTTCCGGAACAGTGCGGACAAGTAGAGGAGATCCTGAAGAAGCCTTCCGACCTTATTATTTGGCCTCTTCCATGGCAAGTGGGACAGGTAGTAGAATGGCTCCCAGGGGCCATACCCGTTCCATTGCAACTAGAACAGGACTCAAGACGAACGATCTCTATTTCAGTCTCCGCACCTCTGGCAGCATCTTCAAATGAAACCTCAAGGTTGTATCTTAGATCTGCACCCGCCTCTGGCCCCATGGATGCGCCATGTCTTCGGTGAGTAGTAGAAAAACCAAACAGGTCTTCAAACAGGTCGCCAAAGGTGCTGAATATATCTTGTTGTCCGGAAAAGCCTCTGAAGCCTGTTCCGGCTATTCCTTCATGGCCGTAAAGGTCATAGGTCTGCCTTTTCTGTGGATCTCTGAGCACTTCATAGGCCTCTGCCGCCTCTTTGAAGTGTTCCTCTGCGTCTTTATCACCCTGATTTTTATCAGGATGATATTTTAAAGCCAGCTTTCGGTAGGCCTTTTTTAGTTCTTCAGACGAGCAATCTCGGGAGACCCCCAAAATTTCGTAGTAGTCTCTTTTCATTGATAATGCCTAAAAACGCTTTTTTTAACCTTCTGTTTGGTTGGTATCTGTCTGTAAGGCTTGGGAAATCCGTTGCTCTTCTGCCTCCCGGGCCAATTCTTCCAGATTTTCAAATTTTACTTTGCCTTGAGCAATTTCTCTCAATGCCAGGACTATTTCTCTGTTTTTGCATTTGACCAGGGGCCGGGCACCTTTGCGCAATTGCTTCACCCTCTCGATCGCAAGGTGTACCAATGCAAAACGGCTAGGCAAATTCCCCAGGCAGTCTTCTATTGTTATTTTCGCCATGGTACATATCCTCCAAAAAATATCATAACATGATTCCGCTGAAAATACTTCATCTGCGGCGTTGCATAAGAGCTGAAAGCCTGAAGCCGAAAGCTGAAAGGGGTTGATTACGATAGCTCTTTGACCTTTGAGCTTTGAGCTTTGAGCTAATTTCAGTGCCTTGCCTTAGAACAGGATACAGTATTTTGCAAGTGCCTTTTAGAAATTTGTTATTATAATATCAGTTTTAGTTGTCGCAATCCTTATTCAATATAGGTTACCATTCATACTCCCAGGCAAATGGAAAGTGGACAATTATCAACATAGCTATCGTAACAGGATTAATATGAGGAACCTTCTTGTAGGCATTTTTTCGTGTCTCATCATTTTAGCACCAACTGCCAATGGACAGGATTCGGTAGAAATTACTAACAATAATATACCGCAGGCCAAGATTCAGGTAACTCATGAGACGGTTTATCCTTCATGGCAGTTGGTTTGGGATGAAGCCAGGGAAATGGTGGAAAAAAATGAACTAGATGGTGCCGTAGCCCTTTATAGAGAATTGTTAAGAAAACGCCAGGGTTTAATAGAAGCCAGACGGGAATTGGTTTTAGTTTTAATACAGTTAAATAAAGAAAATCAAGCCATACTGGAACTTGAGCATGTTGTGGAGGCTAGACCCCATGATATTCAAGCACTATTCATTCTTGCAGAACTTCTAAAACGCTCAGGTCAGTATGATAAAGCTATCACCATCTATAAGAGTTTGGTGACAGAGCCTTATCTCCAGGGAAAAAATTTCCACGTTGCCAGGAATGAATTGCTGAATATCCCTGAAGAGTTGTCTTTAGCAATGGTCTTTGAGAGCCTTGCCCGGTGTCTGGAATCCCAAAAAAGATTTAATGAGTCTATAACATATCTCCAAAAGGCTTTAGTCATTGAACCTAACCGAAAAGACCTTGAGTATAATCTGGCCTGCGGGCTTCTGCGTCTAAAACGAGCAAAAAGTTCCTTGTCTCACTTCCAGAAATTGCTACCTCAATATGAAGATGACCCAGACTTTTTAGCCAACTATGCAAAGGCCCTTTTAGCTGCGGGAGACCGAGACAAGGCCATCAGGACATTTGAGAAGTTTGTGATACTCTCCCGCGATAATATAGTGGAAGATCACATAGATAATCTTACATGGGGTGTTAATGAACTTATCTCTTTATATTTGATGGACGGAGATGTCCAGTCAGCAATCAACGTAATTGAGGATTTAAAGCGTAATCATCCAGCAGTGCTCGATAAGCAGCTTCTGGCAACTTTGGGGCGCCTGTATTTTGCTTCACGTAATTATCTCAAGGCCCTTGAGACATTCAGGATTTTTCTGAGAGAAGAACCTGACAATAAAATGGGTCTATTATTTATGGCCCGTACATATGAACGTCTCCAGTTCCTTACACCAGCCATTTCCATTTATGAGAAACTCTCACTTCTTGAGCCCAATCCAGCCATTAATATGCATTTAGTTGAGTTGCTTTTAGAGACAGAAAATTTTGATCAAGCAAACTTTTTAATTGCTGAGGATATGCATGGTGCGCCGGGAAATGATATCAAGGGAAGAGGGCTTCTGTTAAAGGTCTATCTAGGAAACGAGGACAGAGAGGATGTTGAGAAGCTTTTAGACAGTAAAAGCGATTTCTTTAGTGATGATGACATATTGGCCTCATATGTTTCTCTTACTACATCGATTCGTTGTACGAGTAGATCTCATTTATTCGGCGACGCCTTGTTTGTTTTGGCTGACCAGGTTGAGGAGAGGAGAGATCTCCTGCAAGCCGGCGTGAGGCTGCTTTTGGGTCTTGGTCAACAGGATATGGCTGAGAGGGTGTTAAGGCATTGTTGGTCTAAAGGCCGGTCCATGTGGTCTATTGACATGTTGATCGATAGTTACCTTGAGAAGAACATGCGGGAGGAGGCTGTTATTTTGCTTGAGAGTGCACTATCTGTGTATTCTTCTTCGGCAAGGCTTAAACTGAAGCAGGCCTATCTACTTCTTGACATGGATGAGACTGCCGGGGCAAGTAAGCTGCTTTCTACAATTTGTGCAGGCGATAATTGGAGGTGGGGGGAAGAAAAAAGACTGCTGTGTGAGGGCTATGCCCTTGGCTTGACAGGAAGATATGAAGAGGCGCTCGATCTTTATGGGAAAATAATTCAACAGGCACCAAATCATCTGGAAGCACATAAGGGCAGACGGATCAATTTTGCAGCCTATGGATTGAGACAAGAGGCCGGTGCAGAAGCGCTGGGTTTAGAAATAATTACAGGAATTGGGTGTTCAGATCTTTCATGCAATGGAAGTAATGAAAGGTTGATCCCAATGCTTGTAACAAATGGGGGGCCGGTGCCAGCTCCTGGGGCTTACTTGAGTGGATTAGTGCGAAGTGAGGAATTATTATCACCTAAGGAGATCCTTAGTTCTCCATTTTGTGAGATGGAAGGAGAGGCATGTCCCTTACTGCTTGCTTTATCCTACGAACATTTTGGAAATCTTTCAGAAGCGGTTGTGATGTGGCTCTCTTTCTTAAAGAGACACGAAACATACTGGCCTGGCTATGAACGTCTTGCCCGGATATACGAGGGCAGAGATAAAGCAGAGCGTGCAACAAAATTACGGTACAGGGCTTGCGGTAAAATAAAACATCTACGATTGTATTACGGTGAATCAAAAACTACCTTAGAAAAGGGTTGGGACATATTTGGGCCTTCGGGCTTGTGGATATGGCGAAAGCTTGATGATGTGGCCCTTGAATCCTGGGAGGCGGTGTTCTGTTCCGATTAGGAAATTTTTTCATTATTCCTTGATTTTTCCAAACGTTATGGATAAAAAGGTAAAGTTAATATCTGGAGAGATGTGCGCATGAATATTTTAGTTACCGGCGGAGCGGGTTTTATCGGGTCCCATCTATGTGATTATCTAATCTCTAAAGGAGACCATGTCTCAGTCATAGATGATCTTTCCACTGGCTTTTTTGAAAATATAGTCCACATGCAGGGTAATTCGAGGTTTCAATATGTAAACGACACTATCCTGAATAAAGATAGGATGGATAGTCTCATTCAGGGGTGTGATGTAATAGTCCATCTTGCTGCTGCTGTAGGTGTCAAATATGTCATAGAGAATCCGCTTTCCTCTATCGAAACCAATATTTGTGGGACTGAAATTGCGCTTAAGCTGGCCAATAAATACAAGAAAAAAATACTCATAGCATCAACGTCAGAAGTCTATGGGAAACATATG